>CBDUBP010000086.1:0-9751 GCA_965365415.1 uncultured bacterium
TAGAATTGCTCGCGGCCTGCAAAGTGAAAAGCGCCTTCAATCGCCGCATTTTCGTCGCTGTCTGATCCGTGGACTGCATTTTCACCAATGGATTTCGCGTATTTCTTACGGATTGTTCCTTCGGCAGCATCGGCAGGATTGGTTGCACCGATCAGCTTTCGGAATTCCTCCACTGCATTTTCTTTTTCAAGAATGGCTGCAACAATCGGCCCGCGCGACATGAATTCGACCAATTCGCCAAAGAATGGACGCGCATTGTGCACGGCGTAAAATTTCTGCGCATCTGCAACCGACATTTGTGTAAGTTTCATTGAGACGATCCTGAAGCCAGCTTCCGTGATCATATTAATGATCCCACCGATGTGTCCTGCTTCAACCGCATCGGGCTTGATCATGGTAAAAGTTCTGTTTGTAGCCATTTTTTTGTTTTTTAAATCCGGTGCAAAAGTAGTGTATAAATCGAATATAAAACAAAAAATCCCCTGCGCAGATACAGGGGATTTCCACAAAATGAAGAAACAATTTCCTTATTGCTTTACTATTTTGATGTTTTGAACGGCATTCGCTGATGAAACTTTTGCAAAATAGGTTCCACTTGCCAGCATCGATGCATCGATCAAAGTCTCATTTGCAGCTGGTCTAACAGTCAGTACTATCTTACCCGAAAGGTCACTGATGGAAATATTATCGATTGGAAGATTTTGTGATGCAAAATTCCATTCGTTCTTTGTGGGATTTGGAAATACGCGGAAAGGCTTGCTTGATTGTTCACCAACTCCCAGCGATGGTGTAATGCTGAACTCGAGCGTCTGCCTGTTAAACATGATGTCGTACACGCCTGGGCTTACCGAAATATTCGATCCGCCAAGAATCAGGACATCCGGATTAATGCCGCCGGTTCCCCAATTGATCGTCCAGGAATCATCCTGCCTGAACTTGATTTCGGTAAGTTCAGGAGACGCATCGACAAATGTCTGCGCCATCAATGTGTAAACAATCCCGTCCTCGGTGGCCATATCCACATCGACATCCCAGCTTCCAACAGCACTTCCGATGACTCCCACGCTTGGGAACTCAAAATTATATTCGAGCGTTGTACGATTGAAATAAACTGTGTAATCGCCTCCTTCAACCAGAATATTCGGTCCGTCGGCTACTGCAATTCCGGCCGGAAAATCAACATTCGACCATACCATTGAAGAATTGTCATCCTGACGGAATTTCGCAGCGCCGCTGCTAAATGTAAAGCCTGAAAGGACATATTCTTCGCCGTCCTGGGTAGTCATTTCGATATCATCGCCACCAAATCCATTAATTGGATCAACAGCAGGTCCCCAAACGCCAATAGTTGGGAATGCAGCCGAGCCCACAAAGCTGTACTCGCCTGTTGTTCTGTTAAAAGTTACGTCGTAAGTACCGGCAACCGACGGAATATTCGCACCGCCTTGCGTCGCTGTGCCGGAAGGCCATTGATTGCTTCCCCAATTGATATCCCAGGCAAGATCCTGCCTGAACTTGACTTCGCCTGTCGTCATCACAAGATCGCTGATCGTATAGACGATATTATCACTGGTGGAAAGCGTGATCTCAGGACCGGTGGTAGGCGGCCAGCCGTTTACTCCCGATCCGACGATCGAAATGGTTTGGGAATTCGCATATGCGAAAGTGAAGATTCCCAGTAATGCAAAAAGTAATTTTCTTTTCATTTGTAAGGTGTTAATTGGTTGATACTGAATTAGTATCCTAAATTTAAAGAAAAAACTGATTGCCTGTATTTCAAAAAATCGAATACAACAAAACTATAACGTTTTCGTGTTGATAAGTCTAAACCTTGAGAATAGAAAAGTACGGTGAGAGCGGATCCAATTCATTTACGATCCGGTCGATTAGCTTTTCGCCGATCTCAAGATAGAACTCTGCAAAATTAGCATTGCGTTCCTGCAACGAGCGATTCGGAAAGAGGGAATTTTGAAGTGCTGCGATGCGCTGCAATTCGTCCGAATATTTTTTCTTTTCCGCACGAAGCAGTTTTTTCTCCAGATTATCCAATCCCTTGAGCTGTTTCGCTTCCTGCGCCGCAACCGCTGTCGAAAAGGAATTGTCTGTTTTGGAACCCACCTCACGAAGCTCTGCAAATTGCTGTTGCAAAAACTTCCGTCGTTCTGTAAAACTGAGTTCAAGCTCCGACATTGTGCTTACATATGCATTCAAAAGCATGTCCTGCTCAAGAAAAAGATCTTTCCATTTAAGGCCGAGCCGATCTGCTTTCGATATTTGTTTTTCAGTAACCAGCATAGCTGAATTGCGTAAAAGCAAAATGGGGTAGGTCACCGCAGATCTGTCGAAATATGACTTAAGTTCCAGCCAATACGCGAGTTCGCCGCCGCCGCCGATATAACAGAGATTGGGCAAAATCACTTCCTGGTATAGTGGGCGCATGATGACATTTGGCGAAAATTTTTGCGGCGATTCATCGGCAAGCTTGAGTATCTCGTCTGTTGTAAAATGAATGTTTGTTTTGTTTATATGATAGTAATTATCACGGTGGATAATACGTTCGCGAACTCCATTGTCAAGATAAAACAGATTAATTTCGCGCGGATTCACCTGGATATCATAATCCTTAAGCATTTCTGCCGTACGGCTGACTTCCTGATGTGACACCTGATCCAGAAGTTCCTCTTTGACGAAAGGAATAAACTGTCGTTTTAGCTTCGTGTCGTCAGCGTCGATGATTACCAGGCCGTAATTGCCGAAAAGCTCGTTGGCAAGTATCCGCGTGGCATCCGATAATGAATGTCCCGCCAAATAAGATTTTTTGAACATCGACCGTAATTTATCTGCGAAATCCGACTGGCCGAGCTCTTTATCAAAAACGTTGAAGAATTGATCAAGACCATCGGTGGATAATTTCCCGACGGCTCCTGATGCTTCACGGTTCCACGTAAATTTCTTGCCTTTAAAGATGAAATGGTTGATCTCATCAAAGTCGTGGTCTTCCGTAGCCATCCAGTAAACCGGAACGAAATCAAAATCAGGATTGCGTTCTTTGAGTTCCCTTGAGAGGTTGATCGTCGTTGCGATCTTATAAAGAAAATAAAGCGGTCCGGTAAAAAGGTTCAGCTGATGACCGGTCGTGACGGTAAAAGTATTTTCGTTCCGAAGCAGCGCGATATTTTTGAGTGTGATCGCAGATGCATTTGCATTGTGGTATTGAGCTGTGATCGCATCAGCAAGAACTTGCCGGTCTCCACGGTAATTTGCCGATTTTTCTTCTATCTGCAGCCTGAAATTCGAATAATCGGGAAAACGGCTATATAGTTTTCCAAGTGCCGGCTTCCGTTCGAGGTAATCAGTTATCAATGTCGTAAAATAACCTGAATCCTTGTAGCTGACACTGTCGTTGGGCATAATCTAAATTTCTGTAAAAATAATCAAAATAGCTGAGGCAAGCCATTCGTCGCGATGCGTTACATTTGCAAAAAAAACTGTGCCAGCGCCGATATTCCTGATCACGCCGCCATTTACGCAACTCAATACGCCATATCCGGCAACGGCGTATCTTAAAGGATTCCTCAACACCAAAGGAATTCCATCAGAGCAGGCAGACCTTGGCATCGATGTCATCCTTAAGATATTCTCGCGAAACGGCCTCACTGATCTTTTCAGGCAGATCGACATGTCGCGCGACCTGGCACCAAATTCCCTTCGGATGATTGCGCTTAAAGAGGATTATCTAAAAACGATCGATTCGGTCATCTTATTCCTTCAGGGCCACAATCCCACGCTTGCACTGCAGATCTGCCAGGAAAAATTTTTGCCTGAAGCATCGCGTTTTGCGCAGATTGCGGAACTTGATTACGCATTTGGGCAGATGGGAACGCAGGACAAAGCCAAACATCTCGCCACGTTATATCTCGAAGACCTTGCAGATTTGATCGTCGAATGTGTAGATCCCGCATTTGGTTTCAGCAGATATGCCGAAAGGCTTGGCCGCAGCGCGAATTCGTTCGATGAACTTTATGAAAACTTATTACAGCCGCCGGGTTATATTGATCGGATACTGTTTGAATTGCTTGAGGCTAAGATCACGGAAATCAACCCGGAATTGATGCTCATCTCGGTGCCGTTTCCGGGAAACCTTTACGCAGCTTTCCGATCGGCTCAATGGATCAAGGCACACCGGCCGGATATATTTGTCGCGATGGGCGGCGGTTTTCCAAATACTGAATTGCGATCATTGTCCGACAGACGGGTTTTTGAATTCTTCGACTTTGTAACCCTTGACGATGGCGAATTACCCGTTGAGGAATTGATTGCCAATATCCACGATAGCGATCACGGTTTTTTCAAACGCACATTTTTGCTGGACAACGGCGAAGTCGTATTTAAAGATAATTCACAACGAAACGATTACCGTCAATCGGAAGTCGGAACGCCTGACTATTCCGGTCTGCCGCTCGATAGATACATCTCGGTCATCGAGATCGTCAATCCGATGCACCGCATGTGGAGCGACGGCAGGTGGAACAAGCTTACGATGGCCCACGGATGTTACTGGGGAAAATGCACTTTTTGCGACATTTCGCTCGATTACATCAAATTATACGAACCGGTTGCAGCGGGAATTCTGTGCGACCGCATTGAACAATTAATATCACAAACCGGACAAAGCGGATTCCATTTTGTCGATGAGGCGGCTCCGCCCGCGTTGATGCGCGCCCTCGCGATTGAGATATTGCGGCGTGGGATCACGATCACGTGGTGGACCAACATCAGGTTCGAGAAAAGCTTTACAGCCGACTTATGCCGGTTGTTGAAGGCGTCGGGGTGCATCGCGGTTTCCGGTGGCCTTGAAGTCGCGTCCGACCGGCTGCTTGCACTGATCGAAAAGGGAGTGACCGTCGAACAGGTGGCTCGCGTCACACATAATTTTACGAGCTCCGGCATCATGGTACATGCGTATCTGATGTATGGATTCCCGACTCAGACCGTGCAGGAAACCGTAGATAGCCTGGAAATGGTACGGCAGCTGTTCGAGGCCGGAGTGCTTCAATCGGGATTCTGGCATCAATTTGCGATGACGGCGCATAGTCCGGTTGGAGTCTATCCCGAGCGGTTTAACGTCATGGCGACATCGGAAGCAGGAACATTTGCTAATAACGACATGACATTCGTCGATCCGACAAACATCGATCATTCAAAGTTCAGTTTAGGACTTACCAAGTCACTTTACAATTACATGCATGGGATCTGTTTTGATTATTCGCTTCAGGAGTGGTTTGATTTCCGGATTCCAAAGACTTCAATCAAGCCGGATTTTATTATAGATGCGATCGAGTCGACAGATGAATCCGCGAAACCGGCCAGCAGGGTTCTTTGGATCGGAACGGCCCCAATCGCGCGTCCTTATTCAAAAATCAAAAAGGGAAAAGCATTTCAGGGAACGGATCTTGAATTTCACACAAGAACTGAAGTCATTTCTGTAAGATTATCCACAGATGATGCGGATTGGTTACTCGAACTTTTGCCAAAAATCCATTTCAATGCAGGGAAGCTTATGACATATTCACAAGTCAAACACGATTATGAGCAATCCGGACTTGAGAATTTTGAGTTGTTTTGGCATTCGCGTGCAATGGATTCGGTTCGCGATGCAGGCTTTTTGGTCTTGTAATTATTTCTTCTTTTTCTTCTTTCCCAAATCATCGAACTTGACGATCTGTGCCGGGGTGAGCAGTTCGCGAATGCTGTTTTTAACCTCTTCATTCACCTGATTCAGCTGGTCCATTTTCGCGTCTTGAGGAATATCCTGCATATTGATTTTCTGCAGGCGCTCCTGATTTTCCACGATGATCTTTTTGACAACCGCCTCCTGGAAGCTGTCGAGATCCAGCTCTGTTTTCAATTTCGTGACCGCAAATGCGATATAATCGACCTTCTCTTCCTTTTGTTTCTTCGGGTTCGGATTTTCATACTGCCTCCTGGCGAAACGGCGATCCATTTGCGCAGACGCCTCTGCACAGATCAGTAAAATGAAGGCTGATGAAAGAAGTAGTTTAAATGTGTTCATCTATTAATTTTTTCTGTATAACGAAATCCGATGCCGTGTATGTTTTCAATGCTGATTCCCGGATCGAAAGCGAGGATCTTACGCAACTTCGAAATGAATACGTCGAGGCTTCTGCCCATGAAATAATCGTCGTCGCCCCAAAGTTTCTTTAAAATTTCCTCACGTTTCAAAACTTCATTTCGATGGTCGAGAAAAAGCTTGAGCAAAGACGATTCCCTTTGCGTCAGCGCGATAGTTTCATCGCCGTTAAAGATAGAAAAGTTATCGGGATCGAACGATGCATTTCCGAGGGAATAGCTCGATTTCGGTACTTCAGGTCTTTTTTGGGCACGTTTGAGGAAAATATTGATCTTCAGGATCAATTCTTCAATACTGAAAGGCTTTACGAGATAATCGTCGGCACCGAGTTTCAGTCCTTTGATCCGATCTTCCTTAAGGGTTTTTGCCGACAGGAAAATGATTGGGATATCAGCATCCAACGTTCGGATTTCGGACGCAAGTTCAAAACCATCTTTTTTTGGAAGCATGATGTCGAGGATGCAAATGTCGAACCTTCCATCCGCAAATATCTTCGAGCACAATTCGCCATTGTCACAATGGACTACATCGAATCCGTTCTGCTCCAGGTTGTCCCGGGTCAGGAATGCGAGTGTCTCGTCGTCTTCAGCGTACAAAATTCGCGGCATCATTGTTCTTTATATTGGAATTATTATCGAAACGGTCAGACCGCCATGTTCATTGTTCTTTGCATTTATTTTCCATTTGTGCATGCGGCAGACTTTCTTCACATAATATAAACCAAGTCCAAAGCCGGTTGTTTCAGAGCTCCTTGAATTCGG
This sequence comes from uncultured bacterium, assembly GCA_965365415.1. GTDB lineage: Bacteria > Bacteroidota > Bacteroidia > Flavobacteriales > Flavobacteriaceae > Flavobacterium. The sequence goes on from CBDUBP010000086.1 coordinate 6,913, forward strand.
AACCCGGAAAAATTTTTCAAAGATGTTGGCGACATCCTTCTCGGGAACCCCGATACCATTGTCTGCAAAATCAATTCGGAGTTTTCCGTCGACTTCTTTCAGGCTGATCGTAACAAGTGGTGCGTTTTCAGAATATTTGACGGAGTTATCCAGCAGATTGTAAACCACATTTGTGAAGTGAAATTCGTCGGCTTCGATGGTGTAATTTTTATCAGAAATAATTTCGGATCGGAATTCTTCGTGCTTCAGTTTGATGCTTTCCGCCACCGAGTTTATCAGGGGAATCACTTCAATTGACGATTTCTCGGGAATCATCGCATCTTTATCCGACTTTGCCGTGTTGAGGATCTTCCCGATATGACTGTTAAGTTTATTGCTTTGACTGATAATGATTCCGGTATATTTTGAAAGTTTTTCGTCGGACGTGATTCCCGGCTGTTTCATCAGGTAATTTGATGCGATCAGGATCGAAGATAACGGCGTTTTGAATTCATGCGTCATATTGTTGATGAAATCACGTTGCAGCTCGGAATATTTTTTCTGTTGGATGATGGTAACGATCGAATACACGTAAACCAGCAGGATCACAATAAGGGCAAGCGACAATCCGATCCAGAATTTTAGTGAGCTGAAGAGGAACGAATTCTCATTTGGAAACCGGACGGCAAAGTAGTAAACAAGATTCTTGTGTTTCGGAAAATAGACGCTCGTTTTCTTTACCGGATTTTCCGAGTACGAAACGTAATTGCCATAAACCATTTCGTCGCTCTGGCAGTTGTACATCGCGTACTCAAAATCGGTATTAAGATTGGCTTTCGCGAATTCGCTTTTCAGATAAAATTCGAGGATTTCGGGCTCAAAGTCATTTTCGACATTTACGATATAGTAATCGTTCGAGATTTTCTGGATCGGATTCTCCGAAGGCAATTCGTGACTCGTCCCTTCATAAAGCATTTTGACCACTTCAAGCAGTGCGATGTGCGCCTTTTGGCTGAATTTTTTTTGTTCAAGATTGAATGCCTGCCGTGTCCACAATAGCTGAGCAATCAAAATTCCGACTATGGCAAAAAGGCCAAGGATGATGATGATATTCAGGCGATGTCTTTTCACGCCTCGAAAGTAGCGGATTTTTAATAAAATCTGAGCGCGTGTGCCGTCGTTAACAACCGGTTAACAAAGATTTGAAAGCGGTTAACAGCGCCAAGTTGGTCATCGGGGTACTTTTGACAATAATCAAACGAAAACTATATGAAAGCATTAAAACTAAGCCTGTTGGCACTAACATTCGGACTAATGTCGTTTACCGGCGCGACGTCCGAGAAAGATCCCATCGTAAAAACCAAATCCGCATCTCCAATTGCATGGAAATCGGAAATGATCGAAATGGGTGAAATACCGCAAGGAACTCCAAAATCTGTCACATTCGAATTCAAGAATACAGGAACAACCGCAGTCGTCATTACAAACGTAAAAGCTGCTTGTGGATGCACAGCAACTGAATACACAAAAACACCTGTTAAACCGGGAGAAACCGCAAAAGTCGTTGCGACTTACAACGCGGCTGCCAAAGGTCCTTTTTCAAAATCTGTTACGGTTACAACCAGCGCAGAGGAAACACCAAAAGTTCTTGTGTTTAAAGGAAAAGTAATCTAAAAGGCTGGTTGTTATAATTGTTAGGTTAAAAAAAACTCCGCTTTTTAGGCGGAGTTTTTTTATGTTGTAACTTTTTCACGAATTGCGACGGCTTCACCATATAAATCGAATTCGGTCGCATCGGTAATGCGAATATTGACGAATTCGCCGGTTTTGAGGTATTGTTTCGATGCATCGATTAATACTTCATTATCGACATCAGGGCTGTCAAACTCGGTCCGCCCAACAAAGTGATTTCCTTCTTTCCGGTCGATGATGCATTTAAAGATCTTGCCGATTTTTTCCTGGTTCAGTTCAAACGAGATCTGCGACTGAATTTCCATGATCTCATTTGCGCGCTGCTGTTTGATCTCAGCCGGAACATCGTCTTCAAGGAGATAGGCATGGGTGTTTTCTTCGTGAGAATATGCAAAACAGCCAAGGCGTTCGAACCTCATTTCCTGGACCCAGTCTTTCAGTATTTGAAAATCCTGCTCGGTTTCGCCGGGATAACCGACAATTAATGTAGTACGAATTGCCATTCCGGGAACAGCCGCGCGGAATTCTTTCAACAATTTGGTTGTTTTTTCCTGCGTGGTTCCGCGGCGCATGGATTTCAGGATATTATCGGAAATATGCTGGAGCGGAATATCGATATAGTTGCAGATTTTTGGCTCACGCCGCATCAGATCCAGCACGTCCATCGGGAAGCCTGTCGGAAATGCATAATGAAGGCGGATCCATTCGATTCCTTCCACTTTGCAAAGTGCTTCAAGTAATTCTGCTAGATTTCTTTTCTTATACAAATCGAGCCCATAATAAGTGAGATCCTGCGCAATAAGTATCAATTCTTTTACTCCGTTCTTCGCAAGGCCCTGAGCTTCTTTGACCAATTTTTCGATTGGTTGTGAAGTATGTTTGCCGCGCATCAGCGGAATCGCACAAAAACTGCATGGGCGGTCGCAACCTTCGGCAATTTTCAGATATGCATAGTTTTTTGGAGTGGTAGTCAGACGTTCGCCCAAAAGTTCATGACGATAATCGGCGCCCAAAGCTTTTAGCAGCAGCGGAAGTTCGGTGGTTCCAAAAAACTGGTCAATGGTTGGGATTTCTTTCTCGAGATCGGGACGATAGCGTTCAGACAAACATCCGGTGACAAATACTTTATCCACTAGTCCACGTTCTTTTTTTTCGGCATATTCGAGAA
>CBDUBP010000087.1:0-9707 GCA_965365415.1 uncultured bacterium
CGGGTTAATTGATAATTGACAGTTGATAAAGTTAAAAAGTTTATAAACCGTCATTAGCTATCAGCCATGCGAGTTACCGGCCGCTCATTATTAATTATTAACTATTAATTATTCATTAATCTTTGATCCATTGCTCGATCTTCGCTTCAAGCAGTGCCAATGGCAAAACACCTGATTCCAGGACTTTTTCGTGGAATTTCCTGACATCGAAATTTTTACCTAATTTCTGTTCAGCTTTTTTGCGCAGCTCAATGATCTTCAATTGCCCGATCTTGTAAGAAAGTGCCTGACCCGGAATAGCCATATAGCGCTCGGTTTCCATCACGATCCCATCGGCAGGTTCGGCTTCGTTTTCCATTTTGTATTGAATGACCTGCTCGCGGGTCCAGCCCTTGCTATGCAGGCCGGTATCAACGACAAGTCGTGTCGCACGCAGCATTTCGCCGCTCAGCATCCCGAAATATTGGTATGGGTCAGAATAAAGTCCGAGTTCCTTTCCGAGGCTTTCGGTATACAATGCCCAGCCTTCGCCATAGGCGCCAAACCAGTTGTATTTCCTGAAATCGGGAAGTTTTTCGTTCTCCATCTGCAGCGCGACCTGGAAATGATGGCCCGGAATGGCTTCATGAAGGAAAAGATCCTCATCTGCGTAGTAATTGTATTTTTTAACGTCGGGAATCGGGACATAGAAGATGCCCGGCCGGCCGGTTTTAGGATCGCCCTGCTGGTATTCTGCACTGGCGGTTTTTTCGCGGAATGCTTCGGTACGCCGAACTTCGAAAGGCGTTTTCGGCTGCAGGGAAAAAAGCTTGTTTACGTTGGGTTTTATGGTCTCGTGGATCTTTTTAAAATTCGCAATCACCTGGTCAGGATGCGTAAACGGCATCATTTCCTTCTTCTGGCGGACATGTTCACAGAATTCCATGATCGATCCTTTAAAACCAACCTGATCCATGACTTTTTGCATTTCGGATCGCAGCCGTGCAACTTCCCTTAATCCAAGTTCATGGATTTCGTCGGGAGTCATATTGGTCGTCGTTTCGGATTTCACAAGCGTCGCATAATATTCCCTGCCAAAAGGTAACGCGCCTATTCCGCTTGTTGTTCGGGATGCCGGCAGATATTCATCCCGAAGGAATGAAACCATCTTTTTAAAACGTGGCACAAGTTGATCGTTGATGACTTTCGCGTAATCGGATTCAATTTTGGATTTAGCATCACCTGAAATTTCCTTCGGCATCAATTTTACCGATGAATAAAAAATATTATCCTCCGGCTTATCGGTGATCATTTCTTCAAATTGCGAAATGACTTTGACTGTAAGCGCTTTTGGAAGCACAACCTTTTGATCCATTCCTTTTTTAAAATAGAGCATCGTCGAGTCGAGATATACTGCGTATTTCTGCATACGGGAATGGAAATTTGCGTAATCCTTTTCCGTTTTGAATGGCTGCGAAGATGTCCCGCCGGCAAATTGGGCCATGATCAGGTGCACACCGCCAAACTGATGGAGCGGTGTCAGATATGAAGGATACTTCATGAATTCTTTCCCGATCGAGGTTTCCCATTTGATGATCTCATAACTGATCTTTTCTTCATCATCGAGATCTGCGGTGTCTATTGTTGACAGCGCATCCAGATATTTATCATAAAACGCATTTTGCCGCGAACGGAATTCTTCCGTCATTTCCAGCGTCAGCTTATCGTTGTATTCCTCTTGTCCGTTATAGGTTGCAATTAAGGGAGACAGCTCATTTTTACCGTCGAAATAACTTTTGGTCAGGGATGCGAAGTCCTGGCTGGCTTGCGGTTCGGACTCGTTTTTTTTGCAGCCGGCGACTGAAATGGCGATGACCGCAGAAAGAAATAGATTTTTCATGGAGGATGTTTGGCGCTAATGTAAAAAAATAAATCCCGTTGTGAGACGGGATTCGATATTAGGTATTCTTGAGGTTGATTATTTCCTGTTCGGTCAGGAAGCGATAATTTCCACGAGGCAGGTTTTTCTTCGTCAGCCCGGCGAAAACGACACGGTCGGTCTTCAGCACATTATATCCGAAATTTTCAAATATCGCACGCACGACCTTGACATTTGCAGTCCGCAATTTTAGTCCAACCTCTGTTTTGGGCTGGTCTTCAATATAGCTGATCTCATCCACATACAATCTATGGCCATCAAGCGTGACACCTGCCGCGATCTTTTCGAGGTCTTCAAATTTCAGGTTCTTGTCGAGCGACACCTGATAGATCTTATGCGATTTCTGGTTCGGCTGTGAGAACTTCCTGATCATGTCGGTATCGTTGGTAAACAACAACAAGCCCGTCGTGTTTTTATCCATCCGCCCGATTGGCTGCAATTTTACGTTTGTCGCCCCGCGCACCAGTTCCGACGCATTTCGAAGTGATCCTTCTTCCTCGCCCGACGTTGTGAAGTTTTTAGGTTTGTTGAGCAGGACGTATTCTTTCTTTTCCGGAATGATGATCTTTCCGTCGAAATTTACCACATCGCCCGGTTTGACCTGGTATCCCATTTCGGTAACCGGAACACCATTGACTTTCACATTGCCTGACTGAATATAGATGTCGGCATCGCGTCGTGAGCACACGCCCGAATTGGCGATGTATTTATTCAGGCGGATCTCGCCGGAGTCGGCTTTAGCTTTTGGCTTCGCCGCAGGTTTCGGCTTTTGTGCTCTTTTATTCAGCGCGGGCTTTGGTTTTTGGAAATCCTTTTTTGGCGCCGAGCCCGAAGGCCGTTTATTGTTTTTGTTCGGAGAACGCATGATGCAAATTTTGGCAAAGATAGGTTACAATTGACAATTGACAGTTGACAATTGATAATGAAGGTAATATCAAAGTTAGAGGTTCAGCATTTCGCGACCGTGAATGAGTACGCTGGGATTGATCAGGATAATGCAGAAGATCCCGGCAACAATCAGGAATTTCAGCAGGTTGTGAAGCCTGAGATATTGTGGTTTTTGGTTAGATTTCCACAATCCGACAAGGAAAAAGACAAAGACGATATAGCTGACATAAAAGTAAATGTCCATATATCCGATATTGTAGATTTCGATCAGGGCATAAACGGGCAAAATTGTCAGGAAGACTAGCGCGGTAATGGCACGTTTGGATGTTTCCTCGCCATAAACCACAGGGATCGTATGATAATTTACTGCAAAATCACCCGGAAGGTTTTCCAGATCCTTGATCATTTCGCGTATCAGCAATAACAAAAACAAAAATGCCGCATGAAGGAAAACGACATCAAGCTGCGATGGTTCGAACTGATGTCCGTCGAGGCGCGCGTAATAAAGTAGGATTCCGAAGAATGGGAACACGGCCAACACCGCGGCAGTTATATTTCCAATGATCGGATATTTTTTGAGTTTGTGCGAATAGAACCAGATCAGGAAGATATATGCCGAGTAGAATAATGCGACACGCCACGAAATCAGCAGTGATAATATAACGATGATGAAATTCAGGCTGAAATAGACATAGAGTTTCGTTTTTTGGCTGACCAGACGATCTAGCATTGATTTCCGCGGACGGTTGATCAGGTCCTTTTCCGAATCGTAAAAGTTGTTGATGATGTAGCCCGATGCGATCGACAGGCTCGAAGCGAGTACCAGGATAAACAGATTGCTGTCGAAGATGATGTCGAGTGTCCGGATTTCCTGCGGCGCCAAAATGAAGATTGCCGACAGGTATTGCGCCAATACGATTACAGGAATATTGTACCCGCGCACTACTGAAAACAGGCTGACGATTTTTAATGCGAGAAGCCGTTGTTTCCTGCTTAACAAGTTTAATTAAAAATTAATAATGAATAATTAATAACGCGGACTCTAGCTCTGGCGCTCAGGATCTTTGGCACTCTGGCACTTAGGTTCAAAACTGATAAACCACTTCCAGTTTATAATCCTTTAAAGATTCCTTCGCCTTGTCGAGATCTTCAGTGAATCCGAGAATATAACCGCCGCCGCCGGAACCGCAAAGCTTCAGGTAATAATCGTTCGTGTCGATTCCTTTCTGCCAGAGGCTGTGGAATTGCTCGGGAATCATAGGCTTGAAATTGTTGAGGACAACCTTCGAAAGTTTTTTCGTATTTGAAAACAGAGACTTCAGGTCTCCGCCGAGGAAATTTTCGACACATGCATCGGTGTATTTCACGAATTCATCTTTGAGCATTTTGCGGAAACCTTTGTCTTTTAGGTTTTCCATGAAAATGTTGACCATCGGTGCGGTTTCGCCCGTCATTCCGCTGTCGAGCAGGAAAACTGCGCCTTTACCGGTCCGGTCTTGCGACGGGATTCCGGTTGGTTCGATGTTGTCTTTTGAATTGATCAGGATCGGAATGCTCAGATAGCTGTTGAGTGGATCAAGTCCGGAGCTTTTCCCGTGAAAAAACGCCTCCATTTCCGAAAATATATTTTTAAGGCGGAGCAGTTTTTCATGGGTAAGATTTTCAAGAACGGTGATCTTATTGTTCGCGTATTTATCATAGATTGCCGCCACCAGCGCCCCGCTGCTTCCGACGCCATAGCCTTGGGGAATGCTCGAATCGAAATACATCCCGGCATCGACGTCTTTTTTCATCTTGTCGAGATCGAAAGTCACAAGTTCTGACTGCGTTTCCTGAAGTTTTTCGAGAAATGATACAAACTTTCGAAGCGACTGATTCGAACTCGTAGCTTCGTCCGATGGTTCCGCAGCCGTTTTCAATGCGCCTTTGTAGAAATTATAAGGAATAGACAAACCCTTGGAATCACGGATGATCCCATACTCGCCGAAAAGGAGGATTTTTGAGTAGAATAGAGGTCCTTTCATTTTAATTAATAATTAATAATGAACAATTAATAATTATTCTTTGATGTGTTTATAATGCTCGTCAATAAGCGTAATTGTTCTGATAGTCTCGCGTCAAGAACTTCATAGACTGAGGTCTCGATATATTCAGACTTATACAGTAATTGTAACCAAAAATTAGTTTCATTCGCTTCTTTCAACGCAATTGATAATTTGCTGATAAAATCTGCTTTACTTTGCGCGTATTGTGCTTCGCTGATATTGGCTCCAATCGACGTGCCGCTTCGCAGCAACTGTTTCGAAAGTACCCACTCTCTTTTTTCGCTACTTAACATTTTATAAGTTAAAACAATCTGCAGGGCAAAATCAAACGATTTCTCCTTAAGGACATTTGGCTTCATAGTTAATCTGTATGGCTTATATTCTGGGAAGCTAATTATTAATTATTAATTATTCATTACTAATTAATGTAGCTCCATTTCCAACCCTGTCACAAATATACTGGTTGTTCTCACAATACCCAACCAATTCAGTTCTAATAAATTCGAGCACTTTCGCCGAGCAGGATTCGGGATAAAGAACATGGACGTTTGCTCCTGCATCTAACGTAAAACAAACCGGAATATTGGTATTCCGCCTGAATTCCCAGATCGCGTTAATGATTTTAAGCGTATTGGGTTTCATCAGGATAAAATAAGGCATCGAAGTCATCATCATCGCATGAAGTGTCAGCGCCTCACTTTCTGTGATCTTGACAAAATTTTCAAGATCGCCGGATTCGATAATTGCTTTTAGTTTCGACAGATTTTCAGAAGCCTGCCGGAAGCGGTTTTCGGCAAATGGATGTCCGTGCATCAGCTCATGTCCGGCGGTGCTTGAGACGTCTTTTTGACCTTTGTCGACAAGCAGGATCGTATCCTGATAATTGGCAAATACGGGATTGACATTTCCGAATTCAACCCCAAAAAGGTCAGAACTTCCATCGATCTCGGCATGGTTTCCCCAAACTACGACATTGCCCTTGATGCTGCGGCAGGCGCTTCCGGACCCAAGCCTTGCAAGGAAAGATGCTTTTTTAATAAAGTCAGTTTCGGTGAGATCCGGATTGATCATCTTTTCAAGGCTCATGACATTCATCGCCAAAGCCGCCATTGCCGACGCCGAAGACGCAATGCCCGAGCTGTGCGGAAACGTGTTTGAAGTATCGATCGTCATTTCAAAATTGTCCAAAAAAGGGCAATAGGGAAGGATGCGGCTAAAGAAGTTCGCGATCTTCGGTTCGAAATCCGGTTTGGGCCGTCCTTCAAATAACAGATTGAATTTCGGGCTTTCATTTGCAGCAGTTCGGCGGAAATCGATCGATGTTGTTGTCCGGCAATGATCGAGAGTTAGGCTTAACGATGGATTAGCGGGAATCTGCCCGGGTTTCTTTCCCCAGTATTTTACGATTGCGATGTTGCTGGGTGCGCTCCAGCCAAATTTGGCCTGGTCCGGCAAGCCGGTTGCTTTGCGTAAAATGAAGTCGGTTTCCAATCAGCCGTATTTGCGCAAAGATACCAATTTTGTCAATCAATTATTTACCTTTAGACGGTCTAAAATGCAATATGAATAAGTTCACCAAAATTGCAGTAATGGTCGCGACGTGCCTTGCTGCGGGTTATTTCTCAAGTCTTGCCACACAATCAAGTGTCGAAACATGGTATCCGACGATCGAAAAACCTGTTTTTAATCCGCCTTCTTGGGTTTTTGCACCTGTGTGGTCACTGTTGTACGTATTGATGGGAGTTGCGGCGGGAATCATCTGGTCACGTCTTGGCAAGAAAAAACACGTCCGTAAAGGACTTTTGTTCTTCGGGATCCAGCTCGCGTTGAATATCCTTTGGTCGATATTATTTTTTCATTTCCAGAATCCTTTCCTTGCATTGATTGAGATCATACTGCTTTGGCTGATGATCTACGAAACCATCGCGGTGTTTAAAAAGGCCAACGATTATGCGTATTACCTGATGATTCCGTATCTGTTATGGGTGACGTATGCCGCTGTGTTAAACGGTTCGATCTGGTGGCTGAATCAATAAAAAAGCCCCGGATTCAGGGCTCTTCTTCATAAATAAAAATTTATTTATAATTATTGCTTGAATAGTTTTTTGATCGTACGATTCGAGTCGGTAATAATTTCGACAGCGTAAACACCTGATGAAAGATCCGACAAATCGATCGACACTTCTGATGCGCCCACAGCATTTGTGGTTTTAAGCACCTTGCCGAGCATGTCGTAAATCACGATCTTTTGCAGCGACTGGCTGCTGTTCTGCAGCAACACCTGAACATGGTTTCCTGCGGGATTCGGGAAAATGATCAAATCATTTGCAGAAAAATCGCCAATTCCGAGTGCGGATACGAATTCAGTATTGAATGTATTGGTTACGATCGCCGGGTTCGTATCGAAGTATATCGAAGCTGTATTTGGTACGACATCGCCAATCTCAAATCCTGGTTTCAATTGAACCTGAAATTGTACATAACCCTGGCTCAGCAATTCGCTTTGAAGTTGCGGCGGAAGGTTGATGTAATCGAAAGTCCATGTCAATTGGCCGCCCACACGTTGCAGAACATAATCATGGCTTGCCGAAAGCATGCGGATTGAGGATTCGTCGATCATTGGATCAAGCATATCTTCAATTCTTACGGTCATCGCATTTGCAGTACCCGAGTTTTGAAAGCGGATCGTGTAAGTCAGGTAATCATTTTCTGCAAAATCGCTGAAAAGGATTTCGCCGCCGTGTATTTCCTGCTTGTCGTTCGGGTCGTATGAGCCTACGACGACCTGTGTGATTTCAAAGTTATTATTCTCGGGATTGATGTCGCCGGCAGGCGCTGAAATGTCGGCTGCGGAAATCAGGACATCGTCCAGGTTTACCGCGGGGATGGACGGAATGGAAAGATTTACTAAAATCGTCCGCTGTTCGTTCGGCTGCAAACCGGTAAATGAATAACTGAAACCCGTGCCGTTCAATACAGCTGATGGTTCGGAGATCGAAGTGATCGCGGCGATAGCATCTTTTGTATAGCTGATCGTTCCGTTTGTTGCCGTAAGCCCATTGTTCCGGTAGACGATTTTTTGAGTGAAATTCATTCCGGGAACGGGTGGAGAAACGGGAATTATCGACACCGACAAATCGTTGTAAGGCTGTAGAATGGTGACGGGAAAATACAGTATTTGCGTTCCGGTTTCTATGGAAATGTCATTGTACGAGGTGGAACCAGCTGAAAAATACGAAGTCAATTCATCGTTTATGGTATAGCCAAAATCGTAGATGTCCTCGTTTCCGTTGTCATAAATTGAATATGTACCCAATGGAGAGGTGAAGTTTGCAATGTCACCCGAATTGTTTTCCTCGACCTGAAAAGTTCCATACGGGAAAATGCTCTCGCCCGAATCCTGGGTTCCGTTTCCATTTTCGTCTATGAAAGCGACAAGTTGAATCCGGTCCGTACACGATGGTGGGCCAGCCGTAAAACTTCCGGCCTGGATAAACACGGCCGAATCGTAGGCTGAGTCCTGACGGTCGGCAATGACAAGCTTGATATGATAGGGATTATTCGGAATGATTGGTGAGGAGGCGGTCATCAGTGCTGTATTTCCATTAAAATTGATCGCAGTGCCAAAAGGCTGATCTTCGAAATATCCTGCAAAAAATCCTTCGTTCATTGAAGCGCAGCCCGGATTGTAAACCGCATCCCTGATCGTAACTACGGAAATTGGCGTATTCGTTCCCGGAACCACCGCTAAATTGGTAGTGACATTTGTTGTCAGATCGGTGAGCAAAAACGCAAAACTGTCGGAAAACTGACATTGGAATGTTCCATACTCTTCAGAGGCGAAAAGGAAATTAAAGCTCATGAACTCATTGGAACTGGTAAAATCGAATTCAAGTATCGATGCGTTCATCGATTGTAAATTCTGTCCGGTCGCCGATGAAATGATTGCATTGAGCTGACTGTCGCCCGGCCACGACCCACTTCCGTTGCTGAGAGTAGAATTGTTCGGGCCAGGTACTTGCAATGCATTTCCGGTTGTGAGCACAATTCCTGAAGAAATAGGAAAAGACGAATTTGAATTTGTAAAGGAACCGATACCATTCACATCACCAAAGTTATTCCCGCTGATGGCGGAAACGTTGAAAACGTCGATGCACGGATTCGACAAAAGCAAATCGGTTACAAGTTGTGCTGGAGTATATTGAGTGGTCGACACAACAATTGGATCCTGAGGCTCTGTGATGGTAAACGGAGGTCCAACCGCCCATGCGCTAAAATTATCAGGCCCGCAAATGGCGCGGACAAAAAATTCATATTGGCCATCCTCAAGTCCGGATACCGCGAATTCATTCACATCGGTTATGACTCCGGAAGACGTTCCATCCGGCGCCGGATCCGCAACAGGCTGTACGATGACTTCCCACTGTGTCGCGGTGCCGATCCCAGCCCAGTTCAGCTCAATGTCATTCGAATTCAAATTTTGTATGGACAGACTTATTGGCGGCGCACAAGCAGAAAAGTATGGGATCGGGCCAACCCATTCCGATACGGACTCATCCGTACAAAGTGTGCGGATGTACAGATCAAACGCTGTGTTTGGAGCGAGGCCACCTAAATTATAAAATGTCGTTGTTACATAGATTCCCGATCCGGTTGTCCCCGGTGCCGGCGATCCTGCAGGTACGTATACGACCTCGTATACGACGCCGGTTGCGCCGAACCAATTCAGTGTGTCTGAGATTCCCTGTCCTTGAGAGATGAAAGGTGAGGCAGGCGCAATACAAGGTGCTGAACCACATGCCGCCAGACCTTCGTACAATACAGATCCCGGCTGGCCTTCACCTGCGCTTTGCTGA
>CBDUBP010000088.1:0-9533 GCA_965365415.1 uncultured bacterium
AGGGATAAAAAAACACTTGACATGGGCTGCGGAACCGCGATTCTGGCCATTTTGGCCGAGATGAAAGGTGCGAAACCCATTGATGCGATCGATATCGATAATTGGTGTTACCTGAATTCGATCGAGAATGCAGAACGGAACAATTGCTCGCATATCAGCGTGTATGAAGGAGATGCAGCACTTTTGAAAGGCAGGAAATATGATGTCATCATTGCAAACATCAACCGGAATATCCTGCTTGCCGACATGTATCGCTATGCCGAATGCCTTTATCCTGGTGGAATGCTTTTCCTGAGTGGATTCTACGAAGAAGATATTCCCGCAATTGATGAATACTGCAACGGACTTGGATTGAATATGGAAAATCGGAAATCCCGCAATAAATGGGTTTCCTTAAAATATGTAAATTAGTTTTGCGTTGAACGTCTATGAGCTGGAAGGAAAAAATTCAGGAAGAAACAGCAGTTGCTGAAGATGTTGCGATCAATCATGAGATCGTGATATACAATGATGATGTAAACACATTTGATCACGTGATAGAAACGTTGATTCGCGTTTGCAGCCACACAGCCGAACAGGCCGAACAATGTGCGCTTATCATTCATTACAAAGGGAAATGTACTGTGAAGACCGGATCGATGGACGAATTGGTGCCTAAATGCCTGCAGCTTCTCGATGCGGGCCTCAGTGCCGAAATAGTATAAATGAAAAAGCCCCCTCAAGAGAGGGCTTTTTTTATTCTTGGTTGGCAGCTTTTTTGAAGTGGACGGTTGTGCGAACATTTACGCCACCTGAGTTGACTTCACGACGTATCCTAAGTTCAGATCCGGTTAGCTTAAGGATATCCCACGTTCCGTCATATGTTTCGTGACCATCGATGACAAGGGTCAGATCATTACGCGTATATGTGGTTGCAGTCGGATTGATATTCTCCTCACACACGTCAAACGGCCTTGTATACACGACAATCCGTACATTGTTATCATCTGTGAATTCAACATAATTCTTATCACAGTTCGGATTATTATCAGGATATGGCGTATTCGATTCCTGGGCATTCCCAACCTTGATCAGGGTCCGGTCAGGGTTCCATCTTGCCGTCAGATCGCCACCGGTTTGAGAGCCGCCGTCGTCATCGCTGCTGCAGGAGGTTGAAAAAACCATTCCGGCAATCATCAGGGAAGCCATCCATAATTTCATCGTTTTCATAGTCGATTTTTAATTAGAGTTATATCCAAAAATAATCAGCAGAGCGGTTTGTAATCTTTGCTTTAAGAAGAAATTATCATTTTTAATGTGGCAGGTGATCTTTTACGAGTCCGTACAGGAAAGTTCCCGCCAGTGCGCCGACTAATATAAATGCGACAGAAATGAATCCCGATCCCAGCAATATGAATATCGGGCCCGGGCATGCGCCTGCGAGCGCCCATCCTAATCCGAAGAACAATCCGCCGACCCAGTAGCGAACAGATCCCTTTTCTTTGTCGGCTATTGCGATCGGCTGACCTTTGATGTCCTTAATCTTCCGTCTCTTGATGATCTGTATGCCAATTAAACCTGTCAGCACTGCGGTTCCGATGATGCCATACATGTGGAATGACTGAAAATGGAACATTTCATAGATACGATACCATGAAACGGCCTCCGATTTTGTCAGGACGATTCCGAAGATCAACCCGACGAGTAAATATTTAAATGCTTTCATATCAGAAAATTAATGGGAGAATAAAGTGAGACATGATCAGTCCGCCTATAAAAAAACCGACGACAGCTTTGAGTGAAGGAATTTGAAGATTGCTCAGGCCCGAAATTGCGTGGCCGGAAGTACATCCACCGGCATATCGGCTACCGAAACCGATCAGGATCCCGCCCATAATGAGAATGAAAACCATTTTAGGCTGCCATAGCGCTTGCTGCCCAAACATGATATCCGGAAGCAGTTTTCCATTTGGCGCATCGATGCCCAGTTCGCCGAGCTGTTCGACGGTTTGTGGGTTAAGGGCGACGTTCGTTGGATCGCTCATGAAGTTTACGGCCAGGAACCCGCCTATCATCGCGCCAAGCAAAACCGCGAAGTTCCATCGCTGCGCGCGCCAATCGAAATCAAAGAACGGGACAATTTTGCCTACGCCCGTCATGCTGCAGATGGACCGCAGGTTTGTCGACATTCCGAAGACTTTTCCGAAGTAGATCAGCGCGAGCATGATCAGCCCGATTAGCGGCCCCGAAACATACCACGGCCAGGTTTGATGTAAGATTTCCATAAAGTTGTTTTCACAAAAATAGGAATTCGGCGGCTACATCACCAATGATAAAATAAACAGTAAATTTGCCCTAATCCAAAAAGATGAAAAAATTTGCAATAGAAATAAAATGGGCGCTGATCTACAGCATTGCAATGCTGGTTTGGATGTTCATTGAGAAAATGTCGGGATTGCACGACCAATATATCGACCGGCAGCTGCTTTTGACGAATGCATTCGGAATCATTGGGCTGCTGATCTATTTTCTCGCCATCAAGGAAAAAAGGGACAAATATTTCCGCGGTGAAATGTTGTGGGTCCAGGGTTTTTTATCCGGAGTTTACCTGGCCGTTTTCATTGCAATCCTGACCCCGGTCGTCAATTACATAATCTATGAATTGATCTCTCCCGAATATTTCGCGAATATGATCCGTTATTACTCGCAGGCGGACGCAAAATTCAATGCTTCTTCTGGAATGTTCTTTACGCTGAAAAGCTATATTATACAGAGTTCGATGAGCGGCCTTTCGATGGGAATCATTGCTTCGGCTTTGATCGCACTTGTTTTACGGAACAAAAAACAAAATTTATGAAAATCCGATTTGCATCCATGATGATGCTTTTGCTGTTGATGTCGTGTGTCAGTACGAAATCGACGATAAAGAACGTCGACGACAACGCGCCGATTCCGCAGCTTTCCACCGAGAATTCGTTTATCATAACCGAATATGCAACCGATAAGCGTTATGGATACGATCCCGAATATCCAATCAATTGCTTTTACCGAAATACAAAGGATGATGTGATCAATCAACAGCGGTTCCTCAATGCACTGACCGGACCAAAAGGCGAGAAATTGTTCTTTAAGAAAATTGAGAGCTGCTGTCCGTTCCCATCAAAAAGAACTGAAATGGGCGCGGGATTGCTGGATGTATACGAAATTACATGGGTTGGACTTCCCAAACCGATCCGCCTGTATTTCAATATTTACGACAAAGGCCAATTAATGGTTCCCATAGGGTTCGAAGCTAAAAAAGGATTGCAACCAAAAAAATAATCAAATGAACATTCAAAATATTCTGCAGATAAAACACGCAAACAGCAACAACTTTTTCCTGCTTGCCGGCCCTTGTGCAATTGAAGGTGAAGAGATGGCGATGCGGATTGCTGAAAGGCTGATACAGATCACCGACAAGCTTGAGATTCCGTATGTATTTAAAGGTTCGTTTAAAAAAGCGAACCGCTCCAGGATTGACAGCTTTTGCGGTATAGGTGACGAAAAAGCACTGAAAATTCTGAGAAAGGTATCGGAGACATTCCATGTTCCAACGGTTACCGACATTCATACAAACGAAGATGCGCCAATGGCCGCTGAATTTGTCGACGTTTTGCAAATACCCGCATTTCTGGTTCGTCAGACTGATCTTGTTGTCGCCGCTGCAAACACGGGAAAAACGGTCAACCTGAAAAAAGGACAGTTCATGAGCCCAGAAAGCATGAAGCACGCGGTGCAGAAAGTCCTCGACTGTAATAATGAAAACGTGATGGTTACCGATCGCGGAACAATGTTCGGATATCAGGACATGATCGTCGATTATCGCGGAATCCCGACGATGCAGCAGTTTGCGACCACCGTTTTGGATGTGACGCATTCGCTGCAGCAGCCAAATCAAATGGCCGGTGTTACCGGCGGCCGCCCGGAAATGATCGAAACAATTGCAAAGGCCGGCATCGCCGTGGGCGTCGACGGCATTTTCATCGAAACGCATTTCGATCCTGCCAATGCGAAAAGCGATGGAGCCAACATGCTTCACCTTGATCTGTTTGAGAATCTGATGACAAAACTCGTCGCAATCAGGAAGACTGTCGTAAACCTATAACATCCTCGCGCCATCGTGTAAAATCTCTGGCCCGGTAATTGGTAACTTTGAAATAACCTTAAAACTTAAGTTATGAAAAGATTGCTCTTTGCTTTGATTACGCTGTTTGGTTTTACTGTCGCATCCGCACAGATACAAAGACCCGTAACAAAAACCGAAACGACGGTGGATTTCGAAAATAAAGAAATCAATAAAAAAACAACCGTTGTTAAACCAACGACAACGGTCGATTTTAAAAAAAAGAGGATCATCCGTCGTACGCCGAAAATGATCGAACCGGAAGCGAAACTTGAAAAGAAAAAGTACACAACGCACAAGAAAAAATATCTTAAATACAAAAAGCACAATCACAAGAAACATCATCACAAGAACAAAAAATACAAGAACCACGGCCACAAAGTAAGAGAAGTGGCGAGGGATAAATAAAAAAAGGTCTGCAATTGCAGACCTTTTTTTATGGATCAATGTCCGGAACCGGATTCAATGACATCGATATCAATGTTCTGCTTTTTAAGTATTGATTTTACTGCGATCGCAAAGAATGCGAGATAAGCAAAGCAGATCACCGTTATGATGTATGAGGAATGGATTCCAATGATATCCGACAATTTGCCCTGGATCGGCGGAATGATGCCGCCACCGAGGATCATCATGACCAGGAACGCGGAACCCTGCGCGGTGTATTTTCCTAATCCGATGATCGAAAGGCTGAATATTGCAGGCCACATGATACTGCAGGCCAATCCGCCTGCAAGGAACGCGTAGATCGCAACCGTTCCTTCGGTCATCAAACCGATTACCATCGCGATAACGCCCAATAGCGAGAATACAAGCAGTGTTTTCGCCGGTTGATCTTTGCAATAAAAGAACGCTGCAATTTGGATCAAAACGCAGATCACATAATAATAAAGCGGCCCCATGTCTTTTTGCGCAAGCGTGTTGACGCCCACGATGACCGAAAATGCAAGCAGCGGGATCAGGATCAGGGCAACTGCTTTTTTATTTCCTGAAAGGTGAAAAACACTGATGGCTCCGGCCCAGCGCCCGATCATAAGGCTTCCCCAGTACATCGAAACATATGGGGCAATTTCGGAGGACTGATGTGCGCCGAATTCAGGAAGTTTCAATAATTCGCCGAGGTTACTGCCGATCGCAACTTCAACACCCACGTAGGTAAAAATGGCAAGCATTCCCAAAACAAGCTGTGGATATTGCATGGCGCCCCATCCTTCGGGTCGTTTTCTCGCGCGCCAATTTACTGAAAGCAGGCCAAACACGACAACCAAAAGCGCTGCACAAAGCCAAATCATCCGGATTTTGTCGATCTTATGAAGAAGCATTCCCTGTTCTCTTTCCATAAGAGCGATTTGTTGCTGTTTTGCGAGCAACTCATCAGAACCTACGGGATATAGCGCAACGGAAAGCTCTTTTTTCTCTGCGATTAAAGAATTATTTATTTGTTCGAGTTTTTTCGCGTCATCACTTCTATAGCTTTGAAAAACCGGAACAAAGGCAACAATGAGCAATACGGTCATTACGACAAGTTCACGAAGGGCTTTGTTCGCTTTTTCCATTGGTTCGATCGATACACCTGCCGGAACTTTTTTCGAAAAATAGAATAATCCAGCAGCCGCAATGAAAAGCAATCCGACACCGATATATAGAAATATTACCTTATCCAGTTCAAGCGCCGCGATCTGGTCATCGCTTACACTGGCGGTTGTGCCGAAAAGTGCGAAGGCAACAATCAGCGGTCCGATAGTCGTCCCAAACGAATTGATTCCGCCGCCCAGGTTGACACGGCTGGTTCCGGTTCGCGGGTCACCGAGCAGCACCGCAAAAGGATTTGCCGCGGTTTGCTGGAGCGAAAACCCAAGTGCAACGATGAATAATCCGATGAGCATTCCTGTATAAACATTCGATTTTACAGCAATGATCATCGCCGCCGCGCCCAGCGCCGAAAACAACAGGCCGTATACAATGCTCTTCTTGTAACCCCATTTCCCTATCAGATCCTTTCCATTATATGCGCCGAACGCAAAAAGCAGCAATGCCCCGAGGTAGTAAGCGGTATAAAATGCGAAATCGACCAGCTGCGACTGGAATTGGTCTAGTGAAAAGTAAGTTTTGCAGAACGGAATGAAAATACTGTTGCCTGCGGCGATGAAGCCCCAGAAAAAGAAAACGGTGATCAGCGTATAAAGCGCAGGGTAATTGGTTTTTGTGTTGTCGGTTATCATTTTTGGTTGGTTAGAATCCTATGCAAAATAAAAAAAGGCTGTCGATGGTGGACAACCTTTTGAGAAAGTTATTATAAAGCAATTGACAATTGAATTGACAATTGATAGTTGATAATTGATAATCCGTGGCGAGAACTAAACCTGGCGGGAAGCTAAAATTAGAAAATCTAATCCTTTCCGTCGGCATAGTCCTGCAAATACGCATATCTGTCGGTTAATTTTCCGGCTTCGGTAACCTTTGCACGTTGCAGGATCCCGTCTTTATCACCATTAAAGAATGCGGGAATGACATGCTGGATGAACATTTCCCCAAAACCTTCGCTTGCATCTTTTGGAAGTTCGCACGGAAGATTGTCGACCGCCATAACGACAATTGCACCGGGATGGAACATATCGACTTCCTCATTTTTCTGCGGAAGATAACCGTAAAACGGCTCGGCAATCGTCGAAGAGCGGATCGTTGAGGCGATCGGACCATCGACATCGCAAGAAATATCTGCAACAACTTTGATCTTATTCGACGGCGAGGCGAGCATCTCTCGGGAAAGGATTACCGGAGCGTCTGAAGCGGCAAAATGTCCGGCGATAAACATTTCCGATACATTTGCGAACCGTGCAAAATTTGATTCGTAATCTTTGGCATTGGAGTAGAAATCCGATTTCTCAGGCTGGCCTCCATCGATGCGCTTGTTGTAATCGAGAATGTCGATTTGGACGTATACGGCATCATTGAAGTTCTTTGTCAGGTAGTCATCTGCCGAAACCTGGCGGATCTTCATTGCGTCGAGCATTTCCTTCGCTCCCATGGCAACTTTGCCTTTCCCCGTAAGAACAATTTTGATCGGAGGAAGAACGATGCGCCGCAGTCTTTCGATCAACGCCTCTTTTCCCGATAACGATTCGGCTTTGGGCAGGTTGAACAGTTCAAATTTGATCCCAAATGCGCGGAAACCGTTGTACGCGCCGACAATTCCGGCATAGCGGCCAAAACCGATCAGCCGTTTGCTATTTGCGTCGACAATGGTTTCATGATCGTACAGATCGATGTTCTTATCGAGGATCGCGCGTAAAAGTTTTTGATTGTGGTGCTGTTTCTTGATCGTATGCGAGAAGAAAAAATATTTCTTGTTGGGGATCAGTGCATCGATTGGGACTTCCTTGACGCCAAACAGCACATCGCAATCTGAAATGTCGTCGGACACTGTAATTCCGGCATCGATGTATTGCTGATCAGAAAAAATCCTGATATCGGAACTTTCAACGGTTATCTCTGCATCGGGATACTGCATTTTTAGCTTTTTCAGCGCCTCCGGTGAAAAGACGACGCGACGGTCAGGCGGATTTTTTCTCTCTTTGATGATCCCGAATTTCATGTTTCAAAATTTGATGCAAAAGTACGGTTTCACAGAACGGATTCAAAGCCTACGATGTGCGAAAAGTTATCAAAAAATCGTTTATAACTTTTGGCATCCGTTAACATACGACAAAAGAAGAGGCTTCGTTCTTTGGTTATATTTGCGATTCAACTTTTTTAAATGATTAAATACACGCCCAAATTTATTTTTTTAGCAATCTCTTCATTTCTGATTTTAAGCTGTGCAGATGAGAAGAAAATTCCCGTAAAGACCGAGAAACCACGAGATACGCTTGCTCATATCGAGCCATATGTCATCAGAGAGAAACTGTCGCCTTCGTATGTAACAGATAAGAAATATGCGATCGGGAAGTTCATCAACAAAAATTGGCGAAATGATAGTGAGTCGTTAAGTTTTCTCGTGGCGCAAAACGGGCAGATCATCTACGAGCAATATCAGGGCTTCGCAAATAAAAGGGATAAATCAAAAATTACTGCGGATACGCCGCTGCACATCGCATCGGTCAGTAAGGTTCTGACTGCGACCGCAGTATTGGAACTCGTCGACGCGGGAAAGATCGAACTTGATCAGAAAGTCAACACGATCTTAAAAGGCTTTCCATATCCCGAAGTGACGGTCAAAACATTGCTCAACCACCGCAGCGGGCTTCAGAATTACGCCTATTATTTCGACCAGCCCGGAATGTGGGACAAATCGAAGGCGATCACCAATCAGGAAATACTCGATCTGTACATCAAGAACAACGCACCGCTTGCTTTTAAAACTGATAGAAAATTCACCTATTGCAACACCAATTATGCGATGCTCGCGCTGATCATCGAGAAAGTCACGGGATTGCCTTATCCTGCAGCAATGAAACGCATGATCTTCGACCCGCTCGGAATGAACAATACGTTTGTTTACGAGCACGAAAAACAAAAAGGCAAAGTGGTTCCTTCGTATTTTGCGAGCGGCGTGCAGATCGCTGATGATTTTCTCGATGCGGTTTACGGCGACAAGAACATCTATTCGACACCGCGCGACCTTTTAAAATTCGATACGGCACGATACAGTCCGGATTTTCTCACGCCTGGGCTGATGAAGAAAGTCTACGTCGGGTACAGTTTTGAAAACAAAGGAGAAAAGAACTACGGTCTGGGAATACGCATGATCGATTGGGTGACAGGCCAGCATTTTTACTTCCACAATGGCTGGTGGCATGGATTCACATCGGCGTATGTCAATTTGAAAAAGGAAAAGGTGATGATCATCGCACTGAGCAACAAGTTCAGCAGGAAGCCGTATAAAGTCAGGTTTTTGGCGAAGTTGTTTGGGGATTATCCGTTTAAGACCGATGAGGAATTGGAGTGATGATTTGCGGTTTTGAGAATTAAATGTAGCAATGTAGAAATGTAGCAATGTAGCATTGAGTTTGGAAGTGAAATTGTGAACTGGTTTATTTTTCAATTGTTACATTTCTAAATTGATAAATTGTTTCATTAAACTGCGTTAGGGATAGAAGCGGCATCCTTTTGCGCGCTCGAGCCTGTCGAGAGCCGCAAAAGATATAGCGGAAAGCCCGACGGCGAAGTGCAACGGAGCCGGAAGGCCGTAATAATTTAAAATTGACAGTTGATAATTATTGGACTGAAATTTAAATCTTCAAATCGGCAAATTTTCAAATCAAACAACATTTCTAAAAGATTCACGTTACCTTTGCAACTAATATCAATTGTCAATTCTCAATTGTCAATTAAATTGGGGTCGACCGGTTTTGACAGCGGGTCGAGCTGAATGGTAAGCACGTCGAGCAAG
>CBDUBP010000089.1:0-9333 GCA_965365415.1 uncultured bacterium
GTCACAGTCGAACCCGATCTGCGAAAAGCGCTTGAATGGTGCGATGTCGCAAACATGCTGCGCGTTCAGAACGAGCGAATGGATGTAAGTTATTTTCCATCGGTCAGGGAATATTCGCAGCGATATGGTGTCGATATGAAGATGCTCGAATCGCTCGGTAAGGAAATCGTGATCATGCATCCGGGGCCGATCAATCGCGGTGTCGAAATTACGAGTGAAGTTGCAGATTCCCCGCAATCAGTAATCCTCAATCAGGTTGAAAACGGTGTTGCTATCCGGATGGCAGTCATTTACCTGCTCGCATCGAAAATCAAATAATTATTACGAACAATAATATAACGCCCGGCGATTTTGCCATCGTTAAATTTACGCTATGAGAGTTGAAGAAAAAGGCCATACAACCATCATCAGGGATACTGCGGGCGATCCGGCCGGTTTTGTCGAAAAGGTTACCAATGAATATAAAGCGTTTGGAAGCCGAAATTTGATCCTTGATATATCTAACGCGGAAAATCTCGACGTCAAAAGCCTCAATATTTTCATTCCGTTATCAAAACTACACCGCAAGGCGAAAAAATCGTTCGTTCTTGTAACACCCGATATCGATTTCAACAGCGTTCCTGTTTCGCTTGTTGTAGTGCCATCTTTACTTGAAGCGCACGACATCATTGAAATGGAAGAGATAGAACGCGACCTGGGATTTTAGTAATTAATAATTCAGTTAATAATTAATAATGAGAGAATCCGTTGGATTATGAAGCTTACGATACTTGGCTGTTATGCTGCGACACCGCGTACCTTTACGAATCCGACATCGCAGGTGCTGGAAATTAGCGGCCGGCTGTTTTTGATCGACTGCGCGGAAGCAACGCAGGTTCAGCTAAGGAAGAATAAGATCAAATTTGCACGCATAGAGCACATTTTCATTTCACATCTTCACGGTGATCATGTTTACGGACTCATCGGCCTTGTGTCGACCTACATGCTTTTGAACCGCGTTTCGCCGCTTCACATCTACGGTCCGAAAGGAATCAAGGAAATGATCACGCTTCAGTTGAGGCTGTCGAATGCCTGGACAGGATATGAGCTGTATTTTTATGAACTGGAATCGAATGAAAGTCAGCTCATCTATGAAGATGATAAAGTCACGGTTCATACCATTCCACTAAAACATCGGATCTACACCAATGGATACCTGTTTCGCGAAAAACGCGGACTTCGGAAACTCAATGTCGAGGCGGCCGAAAAATATGGCGTGGATAAATGCTATTACAGGAATATCGTGTTAGGTAAAGACATTACGCTGGATGACGGACGTGTCGTCGATAACCGCGAATTGACATTTGAACCGGTGCCGCCCAAAAGCTATGCTTATTGTTCAGATACGATATATAATGAAGAAATCATCGCACAGATAAACGGATGTGATGTGTTATATCATGAATCGACTTTTTTGGAATCGGAGGCGGCACTCGCAACAAAGACGATGCATTCCACCGCGATGGAAGCAGCGAGGATCGCAAAACTGGCGAATGTTAAGAATCTCGTGCTCGGGCATTATTCTACCAGATATGACTCGATCGAAGCTTTCAGGACTGAAGCCACAACTGTGTTTGATAATGTGCATCTTGCCGATGACGGTGTTTCGTTCGACTTCTGAATTGCGTAACTTCGCATAAATTCCTTTGTGATGAAAGACTTGAGTGATTACAGGCGCTCTTACGAGAAAAGCCAGCTTATCGAATCCGGCATTCCCGATGATCCATTAAAACTTTTTGATGTGTGGTTTCATGAGACGGAAGCTGCAGGAGCAGGTGAGGAGGTTAATGCGATGACGGTCTCGACAATCGGCGCCGACGGTTTTCCGCAGGCGAGGATCGTCCTTTTAAAAATGTTTACCGAGGAAGGATTTGTTTTTTTCACGAATTACAATTCAGAAAAAGGAAAGGCGATTGCACAGAATCCGAAAGTCTGCCTGTCTATATTCTGGCCGTGGACAGAACGCCAGGTCATCATAAAAGGCCGTGCGGAGAAAGTCCAGCCTGAAGTTTCAGACACTTATTTCAACAGCCGTCCCGAAGGAAGCAAGCTGGGAGCATTGGTTTCAAATCAAAGCGAGGTCATCCCGTCGCGTGAATTTTTGGAAGATAAATTAAAGGACCTCCAAATGCAGTTTGGCGGAAATCCGATCACGCGTCCCGAACATTGGGGCGGCTATATCGTTAAGCCTGAATCGTTTGAGTTTTGGCAGGGCCGCGCCAATCGCCTTCATGACCGGATTCTGTATAAACGGGAAGGCAGCAAGTGGCAAAAATGCCGACTGTCTCCGTAAAACCATCAGCAGAAAATCTAACCGTTCCAAGTGAACGGTTTTTTTTGTTTCAATTTGTAGGAAAATATCTTTATCAAAATGTAAAATTGTGCATTTCATCGATTTTATTTGGTAGTTTAACGATGTTTGTGATAATATTGTCTCAACAAAAAACAACACGTTCATCAATAAAGAGTTTGCCCCACAATCTACTTTATTCAAAACAAAACCAAATCAGAGTAACCCTTAAATCAGTTTGCCCCACAATCTGCTTTAAACTTAACCTAATGATCTATGAGAGCAAAATTACTCAGTTCGCTTTTACCGTTGGCACTTGTGTTTACAATGGTATCTTGTTCGCCCGACGCTACTGAAGATTCAAACGTCGATGCAACACTTGTCGAAAACTACGATTATAACGCCACCGAAGTTGAGATGGCGAGGTTAATTAACCAGCACCGTACAAGCATCGGACTTAACGAGCTTGAAAAGGTCAACCACATTTCATTCAAATCAGAAGAGCACAACGAATACATGATCGCCAATCAGGTTGTCAATCATGACTATTTCTTTGAGCGTTCACAAAATATCCGCGCAGTTCTTGGTGCGGTTAGAGTTAACGAAAACATCGCTTACAATTTCCCGACTCCTGCAAATGCTTTGGCCGCGTGGCTGAACAGCGAAGGCCACAGGGAGAATATCGAGGGAGATTTTACACACTTCGGAATTTCTGTCACCGAGGATCCCGCAACAGGGAAAAAATATTATACCAATATTTTCATTAAAAAGTAAATTAGGTAGAATTTGATTGTGTTTTTTTGTTTTGACAGACAGGCCACCCTTCGGGGTGGTTTTTCAACTAAATGATGTCCACTCAAACCTTAACCATCATGCTGCTAATGCTAACCATTATGACCGTCAGAAAGGTCCGGCGCTATTGGAGTTGGACTTTTTAAAACAGACATCCTTCGGGATGTTTTTTCATTTGTGAAAAGACGGAAGAGAGGAAAGAACAAAGAGCAAAGAAGAAAGAGCAAAGAAGGAAGAGGAAAGTCGACTTAAGATGCAATTGAACTGTACCGAGCGCAATGAAGCAAATGTGGAATCTTGAATGATGAATGTTGAATGATGAATTCTGAATTATCAAGTGTCAATTGTCAATTGAATCGCGTTAGGGATAAAAGCGGCAGCCCGCAGGACCGCAGGGACGAGGACTATAGCGGATAGCCCGGCGGCGGCGAGGCATTATATGGTGCGTTCAATGATGATGCGCCGCAACGCCCGAGGATTAAGTCAAAAGTCGAAAGTCGAATGACTCCCGGAGTAAAGCGTAAAGACAGTTAAATTTGGCCCGACAACCATTCACACCAAAGAGCGAACGCAGCGGAGCTAAATTCTCAAATTTTCAAATCCTCAAATTCTCAAATTATCAAATCCTCAAATCAACTCCTCAATACCTGATGTCGTTCTCAATCATCAATGCGCCTAGCCCGATGTCGAATCCCTGCACGAAATACGACGCGCCGCTGTTGTAATATTGCCTGATGATCTTCGATTGATAAGGCGTATAGCCTTCCAGATCCAACGGCATTCCCAGCTTTCCTTCGAGGAAGAAATCGGCCAGGATCTTTTCGGTGATGATCTTTTCCGGGATGCCGTTGCAAATCTTACCGTTGAGTTTTTCGTATTCATGCCTTCCTTCGTAAAATCCGGCAATGAATGCGTCGTTCTGGAAATGCGGTGCAATCTTCAGCATGTCTTCGCAATCGTGGAAGACCGGCAGCAGGCCAAAAGTATAGCCCTGGATATATTGCTTTTTGTAGGTTGGATTGAAAATATCTGCCATGCGATTTGATTTTGCCTCGCACAAAGATATGCTTCGGGGCAAGACATAAAAGTTAAATTTTCAGGCGTTATTCACTTGGTTATCAACCAGGTTAAAACAAAACATCCCGGACTTGCCGGGATGTTTGATGCATTATCTAAATTTTATTGTTCGAGCGCCGTAATGATGAACTGGCTGCGTCGGTTGAGCTGGTGCTCGTCTTCAGAACACTTGACGCCATCCTTGCAATGATTCACCAATTCGACTTCACCGTAACCGCGGCCCGTGAGCCTGTCGGCCGTTACGCCATTCTGGATCAGCCATGCGATGGTTGATTTGGCCCGTCTGTCGCTCAGCCTTTCATTATACTTGTGGCTTGCGCGGCAATCGGTATGCGAACGGATATCGAGTTTCATCGTCGGGTACTGTTTCAGCACGTCGAGGATCTTTTCGAGTTCGAGTGCTGCATCCGGACGGATATTCCATTTGTCGAGGTCGAAGTAAATTTCTTTGATTCCGAATGCTTTCGCAAGGTCGTCGCCGATCGTAACCGGGATCTGTTTTTTCTCAAGCTGGATCGGAAGATCGGTTTTGCCTGATTCGTTCGGAATCTTGATCTTTTGCTCGCTGGTTTCGTACTCTTCTTTTTCGCCGCGGACATAATACGTCGTATCACATTCCACTTCAAATTCATAATAACCTTTGTCGTCGGCGATCACTTCTCCCAAAACATTGAATTTTTCATCCATCAGCGTGACCTTCGCACCCGGGAGGATTTCGCCCGTTTGCTTGTCGGTTACGATGCCTGAAAGCAGCTGCTCACAGATTAGCTTGCGCGTTTCAAGGAACTTATAGATATCGTCATATCCTTGTCCGCCATCACGGTTTGATGATAAAAATCCTTTGCGTGTCTTGGTGTTGATGATATAAGCGAAATCGTCTTTAGATGAATTTGCAGGCTCGCCGACGTTGACCGGTTTCCTGAATGTCCCGTCTTTTTGAAGACGCGCCATAAAGATGTCGAGTCCGCCCAGACCGGGATGCCCATCAGTTGCGAAGTACAGCTCGTTCTCATTCGTAAAGAACGGGAAGGTTTCCTTTCCAGGAGTATTGATGATCGTTCCAAGATTTTCAGGCTTTCCGAAAGTACCTGTCGTATCGATCGATACTTTCCATAGATCAGATTGTCCGTAAGTTCCGGGCATGTCGGATGCGAAATACATCGTTTTGTTATCCGGGCTCAGTGCGGGATGTGCGGTGGAGTAGCTGTCGCTGTTGAATGGAACTTCTGTGACGTTGGTCCATTCTTCTTTTATGACTTTTCCATCCTTGTCTTTTTCTTCAACAAGGGTCGCTTTATAGATTTTTACAAGCGTATTCTTTTCGCTGTTTTTTCCCCTTTTGCCATTGATGTAATTATTCCTGGTGAAATAAACCGTTTTTCCATCATTTGTAAAAGCGGGAGACATTGCATCGTTAAACTTCGTGTTCATCTTTTTGCCGAACTTTTCAACTTCACCTGCCGTCGTGTCTTTAATTTCTGAAGCGTACAGGTTTGTGAAATACTGGCCAGTCCAGGTGTGGATCTTTTTTGAAAAATTACCCGTATCGCGGGCGGATGCAAAGACGAGCTTTTCGCCAAGCATGGCGCTTCCGTAATCTGAATATTGGGAATTGACTCCTGCATCGGCGATTTCATAACGGCCCGAATTGCTTTTGATAACATCGAGGTAATTCTTGTTCTCCGCCCAGTTCTTTGCACGAAGATCGTCGGCCAATTTAGAATTGAACTGTGCCATCATCTGGTCGGCCTTGTCATACTGATTCAGCGATTTCAATGATTGTGCATAGCGATAATAGTATTCAGGCTCGACTTCTTCACCCATGGTGAAAAGCTGCTCATACCATTTTGCGGCCTTATCGAACTCGGAATTGAAATAGTAGGCGTTCCCAAGCTTCTGGAAAATGTCGACCGATTTGTATCCTTTTTCAGCGATGCGCTCGTAGGTTTGGATTGCATCGATGTACGCATAGCGGTCGTATTTCTTATCGGCACGCTTGACGCCGCCCGGTTGGGCATTCGCCGTCAGTGCCAATAGGCCGAGGAAAGTTATGTAAAATATTACTTTACGTTTCATGGTCTTTTGTTTTAGAAGAATCTTGGGGTTGTTATACGGTCGACTTTATTGAACAGCTCAAATCTAAGAAAGATTTCATGCGATCCCGAATTGTAGTTCCTTAGCGCCGTAGTTTCGAAATCATAGGCATATCCTGCGAACAGTCCGTCGGTGATCTGGAAGCCTACCATTCCGCTGACAGCAGCGCTCCAACGGTATGCGGCACCGATCACAAATTTCTCATGGATAAGGAAGTTTGCCGAGCCATCAATCTGGAGCGGTGATCCCGTAACCATTTTTGTAAGGATGGCTGGCTTGAATTTGACACTCGGACTAAGATCGAATACGTATCCACTGATCAAATAAAAGTTCATCCTTTCCTTGTTGACGGAATATTCATTGTCGTTGTAGGCGGTGGTCTGGATGAAATTCGGAACAGATAAACCTGCGTAGAACTTATCGCCGTGAAGGTAAACTCCGGCCCCGATGTTCGGCGTGAATTTGCTGTCGATGCTCTGCAGATGGTCGTCGGCAGGATCGAACGGGCGCAATTCGCCGGCATCAAGGTTAAAAAGGTGTCCCGATGCTTTGACGCCAAATGAAAGTTTGTAGGATTCCGTTGCCTGGATCGTATAAGAAACGTCAGCAGAAATCGTATTTTCATTAGTAGGTCCGATCTGGTCGTTCAGAAACGAAACGCCAACGCCAAGATTGCTGTTGTTGATCGGAGTATGAACAGAGAATGCATTTGTTGTCGGAGCACCATCAAGACCGACCCATTGTGTACGATGAAGGCCAAAGATGCTCATTACGCCTCTCGATCCCGCATACGCCGGGTTGATGTTTATGGTGTTGTACATGTACTGCGTAAACTGCGCGTCCTGTTGGGCTAAGCTTATCGCAGTTGTAAACAACATAGCGAAAATTAGTAATCTTGTTCTCATTAGTTTCATGTTTTATCCTGAGGGTTTTTACGCCCTCAGGAGTTAGATTTGAGTTTGGTTATCTTGATAGGTATAAATATCCGCTGTCTTCACGTACAACGCCCTGGTCGGTGGTGATTTTAAATATCCAGAAATAAGTTCCAGTAGGCAAGAGCTCATTCTTGGCAACAGTCACACGGCCTTCAGACATTCCTTTGAAGTAATTGGATTCGTTATTATAATTTTTCGTTTCATATACTAATACACCCCAGCGGTTGTAGATCTCAACCTGGTTAGATGCGATACAATCCTCGTCGATTCCGCCAAAGATAAACGTATCGTTGACACCATCCCCATTCGGACTGAATCCGTTGTACACAACGATATCACCACAAGGAGCAACAATACAATCGTCGTCTACGGTCACGGCAAAATTCGCTGTGTACGGACAAGTTCCTGTAACCACGTACTGAACCTGGTATTCTCCGCCCGGAACTGTCACCGCAATTCCGCCTGCATTAAATTCGCTTCCCGTAAGTGCGCCGGTTCCGCTGATGTCAGTCCACGTTCCACCTTCAGGAGCACCTTCAGGAAGAAGCGTAGCCAGATCAAGAATGGTCGGAGCAGCTTCATTGTTACATGCCAGGTACGCGTTTAGCGGAACCACGGCACCAGAAGAAACATTGATCGTTTGCGTGAATTCAGATTCGTTTCCACAAGAATCGGTAACAGTCCATGTACGAACGATCGTATATGATGTCGGTGTCTGGTTGATGATCTCTTCGCTGTAGAATGGTTTTCCTGCAGTTGAGCACGCATCGCTGAATGTGAGCATCGGAACCGGAGGAATTTCGGTACAAATTACATCAATGACTTCTTCAAGATCCTCGTTTACAAATGGTCCGGTGGTATCGGTAACTGTGATCGTTTGCGTTTGAACCGCAGGGTTCTTACACATATCGTTTGCAGTCCATGTACGGATCAATGTATAGTTTCCTGCACAATCCCCGTCGATGCGGACTTCGGTGAATACTACCGTAGCCACGCTGCAGTTATCAGTAGCAGTCAATACTTCCGGCTCAGGAACGTTCTCACATGAAACCGCAAGTGTTTCAGGAACGATCGTGTCGAATGTCGGAGGAATCACATCCATTACTTCGATGGTCTGTGAATCTGATGCTGTGTTTCCACAAGAATCGGTTGCAGTCCATGTGCGTGTGATCGTTGCAGTTCCCTGACAGGTTCCCGGAACAGATGATTCGTTGAAAATGACTTCAACGTCACCTTCACATGCATCAGTGGCAGTGATTGTCGGTATCGCAGGAATATCGTCGCATGATACTGAAATGTTATCAGGGATTGGCTGATTGAATGTCGGAGCACCATTATCGTTTACAGAGATCGTCTGTGAAACGGATGATGAATTTCCACAAGCATCAACAAATGTCCATGTGCGTGTGGTTGTGAATGAACCAGGGCATTGACCAGGAACAGTCGAATCAACACCTTCAACAGTGATTGTTGTATCACAGTTATCAGTTGCCGTCAATGAAATCATCGGAGGTAATTCGCCTGTGCAGGCAAGGGCGATGTCGGCCGGTCCTTCAGGAGCAACTGGCGCTATCGTGTCTTCAACAGTAATGATCTGTGATACCGACGATGTGTTTCCACAAACATCAGTGAATGTCCATGTGCGTGTTGTGACGAACGAGTTCGGACAGTCGCCTGCAACGGTTGAGTCAACTCCTTCAACAGTGATCTCTCCGTTACAGTTGTCAGTTGCGGTAAGCGAAATCATTGCAGGAACTTCCCCGGCACAAGCCAAAGTAACATCAGCAGGAGCTTCAGGAGCTACCGGAGCGATGTTGTCGCCAACAGTGATTATTTGTGATACTGATGAAGTGTTTCCACAAGCATCAGTGAATGTCCATGTACGTGTTGTAACGAATGAGCTTGCGCAAGCACCCGCAACGGTCGAATCGACTCCTTCAACAGTGATCGTCTCGCCGCAATTATCGGTTGCGGTAAGCGAGATCATCGCAGGAACCTCGCCGGCACAAGCCAAGGTGATATCGGCAGGAGCCGCAGGAGCAACAGGAGCAACGGTATCGTCAACAGTAATCGTTTGTGATACTGAAGATGAGTTTCCGCAAGCAT
>CBDUBP010000090.1:0-8956 GCA_965365415.1 uncultured bacterium
ATATGGTGTCCGGGGCCAGCAAGGAGTTTAAAGCGCATTTCTCATTAAAACGATAAACATCACCATAAAAAAGGCTTCCCATTGGGAAGCCTTTTTTTTATGGATTGATGCCTAGCCCCGATGGAAGCGGCATCCCCGGCGTAGAAAAACAAGGCGCAGCCGTAGTTTTTGTTGGCCGGGATATAGCGGACAGCGGGAATATGCTTCTACAAGAAATTAAAGTGAATTATATTCGATCAGTGCCTGCTTTAATATCTGCACGGAACGGACAAGATCATCTTTCTTTAGAACGTAGGCGATCCGGACTTCATTCTGGCCAACTCCGGGAGTCGAATAGAAACCAGCGGCAGGAGCGATCATCACCGTTTCGCCATTAAGATCATAGAATTCGAGCAGCCATTGTGCAAAATCGTCTGCGTTTGCGACCGGCAGGCTTGCGATGCAATAAAAAGCGCCTTTTGGTTTGGCTACTTTCACGCCGTCGATCTTTGACAATTCTTCGACAAGCACATCGCGTCGTTCACGATATTCGGAAATCACTTCATCAAAGTATGATTGCGGGGTTTGCAATGCGGCTTCACTGGCAATCTGTGCAAATGTCGGCGGACTCAATCGAGCCTGTGCAAATTTCATTGCGGCGGCCATTACTTCGCGATTCTTTGAAACGATGCAGCCGATCCGGGCACCGCACATGCTATAGCGTTTGGAAACCGAATCGATCATGATCGCGTGGTTTTCGAGCCCTTCGACATTCATTACGGAATGATGTACATCGCCGTCATATGTGAATTCGCGGTAAACTTCATCAGCAATAAGGAACAGATCGTGTTTTTTGACGAGCGCAGCCAGCTGATCGATCTCGTCTTTAGAATAAAGGTAACCGGTTGGATTTCCGGGATTACAGATCAGGATCGCTTTGGTGCGCGGTGTGATCAGCTGTTCGAAATGGGAAATTGGCGGAAGCGCAAAACCTTCGTCAATTGAAGAGATGACCGGCACAACGTTAACACCTGACGCCGTTGCGAATCCGTTATAGTTGGCGTAAAACGGCTCCGGGATTATGATCTCATCCCCGGGATCCATCGTTGTTCCCAATGCGAAGAGCAAAGCTTCGGATCCGCCTGTTGTGATGATGATATCAGCGACGTCGACTGGCAGTCCATGGTTTTTATAATATTGGGACAGTTTGATCCGGTAGCTTTCGAAGCCGGCCGAATGGCTGTATTCAAGTACTTTGATGTCTATGTTCTTTACGGCACGGATCGCAATCTCAGGCGTTTTGATATCGGGTTGCCCGATGTTCAGGTGATACACTTTGTGGCCCTTTTTCTTTGCCATATCGGCATATGGAACGAGTTTTCTGATTGGCGACTCAGGCATTTTGTGCCCTTTATTTGAAATTTTTGGCATTTCGTGATTTTTTAGGGTACAAAGTTGGCAAATTTTTCCGAAGCGGCATCTACGGCACTTGTCGAAACGGATATATTTTTTTGCTACTTTTAACTCATGACCGCATTGAGAAGATCCTTTTTGATTTATTTATTCCTGCTTCCGGTGTGCCTCCAATCACAAGGGTTTGAGTTCGAAAAACCTTCCGCGAAAAGAGTCGTCATTCCTTTTAAACTCATCAACAACCTGATATTCATTCCGCTGACCGTCAATGGATCGGAATTGACTTTCCTTCTCGATACCGGCGTCAGCGAAACGATTCTCTTCAGCCTCGAAGAAAACCAACAGGTTGGATTGTCTGATGTCAGGAAAGTTAAGCTGATAGGCCTTGGCGGTTCTGAAACGGTCGAAGGTCTGGTTTCGGCCGGAAATACGATCGGCACCAGAGGGTTTATCGATCGCGATCATGAGATATACATCGTCCTTGATCAGGGGTTCAATTTTTCATCAAATGTCGGGATTCCGGTAAACGGCATCATCGGATATCATTTTTTCAGGAATCACGCGGTTGAGATCGATTTTGAAAGGCGACGCCTGATTGTGCACCGCACCGAAATTTCGTCCAAAAAGTCATATCGCAAGTATGATGTTACGTCGATTTCGATCGAAGGCAATAAGCCATACGTACAAACATCGGTCGATCTTGGCGATGGGCATTTCGATTCCAAATTGCTCATCGATCTTGGCAATAGCGATGCCGTCTGGCTTTTTCCGGAAAAGCTGTCGCCGAAGCGGATACCTGAAAGGAATTTCATCGATTTTCTCGGACGAGGCTTAAGCGGTGACATCAATGGCAAAAGAGCGCGTCTGAAGGAATTTGATTTTTGCGGTTTTGGGTTCAGGAATCTGATCGGTGCATTTCCGGAAGATATCACAACCAAAAGTATCACGATGGTTGAAAATCGTGTCGGGTCGGTCGGGGCCGAAATTTTGAAGCGGTTTAGGATCGTTTTTGATTTCCCGAATCAAAAAATGTATCTGAAAAAATCACGGTTGTTCGATGATCCATTCAATTACAATATGAGCGGCATCGAGATCCATCATGAAGGCGTGACGTGGGTCCGCGAGCAGGTTGAACTGATCACCGTAAAACACGGATACGACCTAAACAATGACACTCCGAATGCTTTCAGTTTCAAATTCAAGCTCAAACCGCTTTATGTCATCGCAAATGTGCGTCCCGATTCGCCGGCAGAAGAGAGTGGATTGAAAAAAGGCGACATCCTTGTATCGATTAACGGGAGTGATGCCTTTCGATATACGCTGCAGGAACTGAATACTCTGTTAAAATCTGAGGAAGGAAAGAAGATTGATATTACGGTCGACCGGAAAGGCGTGATATTGAAATACAGTTTTCGCCTGAAAAGCATCTTATAAAAAAAGCCCCTTTTCAGAGGCTTTCAATTATTGATTTACAATGGATTTTTTCTTTTCGAGAGGGCTGACTTCCTGTTTTACGATGACTTCACCCTTGATTTTCAACGGGATTCGTCCTTCAGGATAATTTACAGCATTGCTTTCAACTGTAAGCGTTTTGCGGATCGGACCCGGATTCATGTTATATTTTACATCGATCTTACCAACTTTACCCGGCATGATTGGCTCGGTTGGCTTCGACGGAACAGTACAGCCACAAGTGGATTGTACGTTTGTGATGATGAGCGGCGCATCGCCTGTGTTCTTGAATTCGAATGTACGCAGGCCACTGTCGGAGTCTTTGGAAACATTTCCATAGTCGATCGTTGTCCCGCTGCCAAGAAACTCGATCTTTGGCCCACTTTGCGCCGATACCGAAACAGTTGCGATAACGAACGCAGCCAGCATAATTATTTTCTTCATTGTTTTTCGAATTAGGTTTGTAAAAATACTTTCTTTTAAATTACACGCAAATAATTAAATCTTAATTTTTTATACCTGTAGTTATTAATTAATTTTGTGCGCGGCCCGTTTTACAACTATCGGACCAAAAATATTCATGACGATCCCAACACATTTCGACGCCAAATCAATTGAAGAAAAATGGTATGCTTACTGGCTTGAAAATCGATATTTCCATTCAGAGCCCGATCATCGCACGCCTTACACGATTGTAATCCCACCGCCCAATGTCACCGGCGTACTGCATATGGGCCATATGCTCAACAATACGATCCAGGATGTTCTGATCCGCCGCGCACGATTGCTCGGAATGAACGCGTGCTGGGTTCCGGGGACCGATCATGCATCGATCGCCACGGAAGCCAAGGTAGTTGCAAAACTCAAAAGCGAAGGAATCAACAAAGCAGATCTGTCGCGCGACGAATTCCTGCGCCACGCAGGGGATTGGACTAATAAATATGGCGGTGTAATCCTTGAACAATTAAAGAAGCTTGGCGCTTCATGCGATTGGGACCGGACTAAATTCACAATGGATGACGACATGTCGGCATCGGTCATCAAATCGTTTGTCGACCTTTATAATAAAGGATTGATCTATCGTGGATACCGCATGGTCAACTGGGATCCGGAAGCAAAGACAACGCTTTCTGACGAAGAGGTGATCTACGAAGAGCGCCAGGGGAAACTATACTTCCTAAAATATTATATTGACGGTTCTGATGATTTCATGACCGTTGCCACAACGCGTCCGGAAACGATTTTGGGCGATACTGCAGTTTGTGTGCATCCTGATGATGAACGATATAAGCATCTGATAGGGAAGAAGGTCATCATTCCTATTGCCAATCGTGCTATTCCGGTCATTGCTGACGAATATGTCGACATGGAGTTCGGAACCGGATGTTTGAAAGTGACACCGGCGCACGATATGAACGATAAAACGCTCGGCGAGAAACACAATCTCGAAATCATAGATATTTTTAATGAGGATGCGACCCTCAATCGCAATGGGCTTCATTATCAGGGAAAGGACAGATTTGTGGTCCGCGAAGAAATCGCAGCCGAACTCCAAAATGCAGGACGACTCGCAAAGATCGAGGAGCACCTGAATAAAGTCGGCACGTCCGAAAGGACTAAGGCCGTCATCGAGCCCCGGCTATCCGACCAATGGTTCCTGAAAATGGAAGACCTTGTAAAGCCTGCAATAAAAGCCGTCCTTGAAACTGATGAGATCAGATTGTATCCAACACGATTTGAGAATACTTACCGCCATTGGCTCGAAAATATCCGCGACTGGAACATTTCTCGTCAGCTTTGGTGGGGCCAGCAGATCCCGGCTTATTATTTTGGCGATGGCGAATCTGATTTTGTGGTCGCTGAAACCTCCGAAGAAGCGCTTAAATTGGCCAGATCGAAATCAGGCGATGCAAATTTAAAATTAGCAGATCTGCGCCAGGATGCCGATGTACTCGATACATGGTTTTCGTCATGGCTTTGGCCAATGGCTGTTTTTGGCGGTATCCTCGATCCGGAAAACAAGGATTATAAATATTATTATCCAACTAATGATTTGGTTACCGCTCCGGATATATTGTTTTTCTGGGTCGCCAGGATGATTATTGCCGGATACGAATATGCAGATGAAAAGCCGTTTACAAACGTGTATTTGACCGGGCTGGTGCGGGATAAACAGCGTCGTAAAATGTCGAAATCCCTCGGGAATTCACCTGATCCATTAGATCTGATCGATAAATTCGGAGCAGATGGCGTTCGCGTCGGATTGCTTTTAAGTGCTTCTGCCGGCAATGATATCCTGTTCGATGAGGAATTGTGTGCGCAGGGCAAAGGATTTACAAATAAGATATGGAATGCGTTCCGACTTGTAAAAGGTTGGGAAATTGACGAATCGATTCCGCAACCCGAGTCATCCGCCATTGCAATCAAATGGTATGATGAAAGACTTCAGCAGGTTTTGGCGGAAATTGAAGACCATTTTTCGAAATACAGGATTTCGGATGCGCTTATGTCGATCTACAAACTTGTGTGGGACGATTTCTGTTCGTGGTATCTTGAAATGATCAAGCCTGCGTATCAGCAGCCGATCGATCGCCGGACGTATGACAGTACGATTGAAATCTTCGAATCAAATCTGAAGTTGCTTCATCCATTCATGCCATTCCTGACTGAAGAGATCTGGCATTTGATCGCCGAGCGTACACCTGAACAAGCGCTGATCGTTTCGCGCTGGCCGGAAATCAGAACTGTCGGCAATAAGTTTACAAATGCTTTTGCGGCGGCATCAGAAGTCATTTCGGGAATTCGTGCGATCAGAAAGGAAAAAAACATCCCTTTCCGCGATCCGATCGAGCTCAAGGCAATCAATAAAGAAGGTTTTGATCATATTTTCGATCCTATCATCACCAAGCTTGGCAATGTTTCCGCTATGTCGTACGTCGATGAAAAAGTGTCCGGCGCGTTGTCTTTCCGTGTGAAATCAAACGAATATTTCATACCTGTCAGCGGCGCCGTAAATCTTGATGAGGAAATTGAAAAGCTGAATGAGGAACTTGCGTATACAAAAGGTTTTCTTCAATCGGTACGATCGAAGCTTTCGAATGAAAAGTTCGTTTCCGGGGCGCCTGCGAAAGTTATCGAAAATGAAAGAAAGAAGGAAGTGGACGCGTTGTCAAAGATCAGCATGCTTGAGCAGCGTATTGCCGACCTCGTTTAGTTGTACTTTTTTCGAAGTGCGTCTTCGTAGTTTTCGCTGACTTTTGTCCAGTTGATGACATTAAAAAAAGCATCGATATATTTTCCGCGACGGTACTGATAATTGAGGTAGTAGGCGTGCTCCCATACATCCAATGCCAGGATTGGCGTGCCTGCAACTTCCGACTTTGGCATTAGTGGATTATCCTGATTTGGCGTCGATGTGACATGAAGTCGACCGCTTCGATCCACGACAAGCCACGCCCAGCCCGAGCCAAATTGTTTTTCGGCCGCATCGCGAAACTCCGATTTGAATGTTTCGAAATCCCCAAAATCGCGGGTAATTGCCTGCGAGAGCGTATCCGATGGTTTTCCCGGTTTCGGACCCATGCTCTGCCAAAAGATATTGTGATTGTAAAATCCGCCTGCATTGTTGCGGAGCGCCGCATTTGACATGTCAAGTTTTTTCAAAATTTCCTCTATGCGAAGGCCTTCAAGCTCTGTTCCGGCAATTGCGCGGTTTAGATTATTGGTATAAGTCAGGTAATGTTTAGAATAATGGATCTCCATCGTTCGTGCATCGATATGTGGCGAAAGTGCATCATAACCATAACCGAGATTCTGGATTTCAAACGTTCCCGGATCGGCCTTGACATCTTCAGGATGGCCCAATGCAGCTTTTTGCTCTGCGGTCGGCAGCGGAACTTCCACCACTTCCTTAAGATTTTTATCATTGCATGAAATCAATGCGAACGCTGCAAGAAATAATATTCCGTTTAAAATTTTCATTGCTATTGGTTTTTGATCGAATGGATGATCCCGATATATGCCTCTTTTGCTTCGTCGGCAGATAAATTGCTGATCTGCATCCATGCGTTGGTTTTGAATGCGTTGCGAAGATCAAGGCTTGAATTGTAATTTAACGATGGCGTTCCCATTGTCGCCTGTTTGTAGAACGCATAAAGTCGAAGCTGGATGTCCTGCGGAAGATCAGCCTGCGTCATATGGGAAGCGATTTCGACGGCTTCCTGAAATCGTATGTCGAGGTCATTATCAGGCATCGTCTTTTGTTGCGATGATGGTACTGCCGCCGATGGCTTTCTGTTTAAGTTTTAAGTCGATCTTTGTACCAAGCGGAAGGTAAATATCCACGCGCGATCCAAACTTGATGAATCCCGCATCTTCGCCCTGAACGACCTGCATTCCTTCTTTGGCATAATTGACGATCCGTTTTGCGAGTGCGCCGGCGATCTGGCGGTAAAGGATTTCTCCGAATACGGGATTGTCGATGACTACGGTTGTCCGTTCATTATCGGTGCTGGCTTTCGGGTGCCATGCAACGAGATATTTCCCCGGATGGTATTTGCTGTATTTGACCCGGCCATTGACCGGATATCTGGTGACGTGAACGTTGATGGGCGACATGAATATCGAGACTTGCATCCGTTTGTCCTTAAAGTATTCTGGCTCGAATACCTCTTCAATAACAACAACCTTTCCGTCGACGGGAGCGATCACATGCGTATCTTTTACATCGACAGAACGCTTCGGGTTGCGGAAAAACTGCAAGACAAGCACGAGCATGATTAAAGCCGCGATCTGGATAGTCTTCTGAAGCCAGATCGTATCGATCAGATAATGCGTAAGAAAAAGTATGGCAACAAGCGCCGTCGTTGATATCAGGATTATTTTGCCACCTTCTTTATGAAACATGCTTTAGTATTTGGAATAGCAAAAATACGAAAGGTGCCCCAAATATCACACTATCGAGCCTGTCAAGTATGCCCCCATGCCCGGGCATGATGTTTCCGCTGTCCTTGACATTCGCCATTCGCTTGAATTTCGACTGTATCAGATCGCCGATCGTGCCGAAGACGCTCATGATGAAAGCAACAAAAATCCAGACGAAAACAGGGTACGTCGGGCACCAGTAGGCCAGGGCAATGGCTGCAATTATCGCTGCGACCAATCCGCCCGCAAAGCCTTCAATGGTTTTTTTCGGGGAAATGCGTTCCATCAATTTTCGTCTGCCAAGGGTTTTGCCGATGAGGAATGCGAAAGTATCATTGACCCATACAAGGACAAATATCCCGAAAATCAATTCGGGTTCATATTTTCCTGTTTCAAATGGGATCTTCGCAAGTAGGATAAACGACAGGATAATATAGGCAAGCAGGAAAACCGCCTTTTTAAGGAACGTATCAAACTTCAGCCGTTCACCAAATAGAAATGCGAGTCCGCCGAGGCCGGTAATGACCGCGCAAGTGATCAAAAAAGGATCGTATGTATTGTCGGTGGGGTAGAAGGCCGGCCAAGAGTAGGCAGCAATCGCAACGACAATCGCAAAAATTTTGTTTAGTCCAACTAATTTACAGAATTCGACTGCCGAAAGAATCAGGAAAACGCCGAAAAGTGACAGGAATGTAAAACCGGAATAAAAAACAGCCGCTGACAAAATAATGATGTACGCGGCACCTGAAAGCGACCTAATGAAGGTTTCACGCATTTTACAGGTCTTCTAAAAGCAGCAAATAAAGATTTTTTGCGGCACTTCCATACTGGAGAAAATCTTCTTCTTTGGCCTTTTCAAAATATTTGATCGTGGTGATATTGGTCGGATAGTCTTTTTCGTACTTCTTTTTGATGACCCTAAGTCCGTCGCTCTTGCTTTCAAGAATTTGACTTGTGGTCGCCAGGATCACGATATTTGCCGGAAGTTCATTGGGTTTGAATTGTTTGATCTGATTGGATGAAAATAACACCGAGCCTTCATCGGCGATCAGGTTCTCACAAGAAGCAAGCAAAAATTTCGGGCTGACCGGCTTTTCATAATTGAGTTTGTTCTCGTCGAGCAGATGGTACAATTTCGGTTCAAAACAAAGCGCTTCACTTTCAAACCAGTCGTTTTCCTCAAGGATGT
>CBDUBP010000091.1:0-8923 GCA_965365415.1 uncultured bacterium
GCGGTTGTAATCGTAGGAGCACTCTTCAAACTGATGCACTGGCCGGGAGCAAGTACGATGCTTATCGTCGGTCTTGGTACGGAGGCATTGATCTTTGGTCTTTCGGCATTCGACCCGGTGGATCAGGATCTGGACTGGTCTCTTGTTTACCCTGAATTGGCAGGCGGCGAAGCCCGTAAGAAAGATGAAAATCCAAAAGACGCTCAGGGAATGCTTTCCCAAAAATTGGACGCAATGCTCAAAGAAGCTAAGATCGATGGTGAACTTATGGCGAGCCTTGGAACCAGCATCAAGAATTTCGAAGGTGCTGCTAGGAATATTTCCCCAACAGTTGATTCAGTTGCTTCTACAAAGAAATATGCTGAAGAAATGTCGTTGGCTGCTGCTCAGATGGAATCATTGAACAGCCTTTACAAAGTTCAGTTGGAAAGCGCTTCAAGAAATGCAATGATCAACAACGAACTTGCAGAGAACAACCTAAAACTAAAAGACCAAATGCAGTCGCTTACTTCAAACCTTGCGTCACTTAACAACGTGTACGGTGGTATGTTGTCAGCAATGAGTAACAGGGCATAATTTCGACTTACATTTTTTAATAATAACACTAAACTAGAAGTATAAAGAATGGCAAGTGGAAAGTTAACCCCTAGGCAGAAGATGATTAACCTGATGTACCTGGTTTTCATCGCTATGTTGGCCCTTAACATGTCAAAAGAGGTTTTATCCGCTTTTGGTATCTTAAATAATAAAATCGTCGAATCTAACGCGATCACCGATCAGAGGAATCAAGCCTCATTTGAGCAATTGGCTCAAAAAGCACAGGAACAGCCGCTTCAGTTCGGTGATAAGAAGGCGAAAGTCGATGCAATCAGAAAATTGTCCAAAGAATTTAATGATTACATCGAAGGACTTAAAACCGAATTCACAAAAGATCTCGAAAGGGACGAGAATGGAAATCTTCCGTTCGAACAGATGGATAAAGGTGATCAAGTAGACGAGAAATGGTTCGAAGGTGACCGTGCATCGAAACACGGTCAGGAATTCGTTAACAGGATTCAGAAATTTGTAACCGACATTAAACAAACTGGCGGAAGCGCAATTGCGGCTCCTGAAATGAAGAAAATCGAGAAAAGGTTTGAAACTGCGCCGGTAAAATCGGCTTCTGCAGGAACCACGCTTCCTTGGCTTCATTACAACTATCAGGGATTCCCGTTAATTGCTACCGTTACTAAATTGTCACAGCTTCAGGCTGATATCAAAACAACAGAGAGCGATATCATCAGCGGAATGTTCCAGTCTGACCTTGTTGCTGCGGCGTCATTGACAGCTTACCAGCCGATCGTCGTTCCGGATAAGACTGCTTTCTTCCAGGGCGAGGCCGTAACAGGTAAAATTATCCTTGGTAAATTCGACCCGTCGCTTACTGCAAAGTCAGTTATCGTTAACGGTAATACGGTTAAAGCTGAAGCAGGTCAGGCGAAGTTCTCTTTCGGAGCAGGAAATGTCGGTGAGCACGAAATCACTGGTTCATTCAACTTTGACGAAGGTGGAAAAACCATCAGCCTTCCAATCAAAGGAAATTACGTTGTAGTTCCTAAACCGAACGCTCCGAACATTTCTGCTGATAAGATGAACGTTGTTTACCGCGGACTTCCAAACCCAATGACCATTTCGTTTGCAGGTATCTCTGATGACAAAGTCAACGCATCTGCTCCCGGGCTTTCCAAATCAGGAAAAGCCGGACAGTATATGTTGAAACCGGGTCAGGGAACTGAGGTAACCGTAAGCGTAACAGGTGAACTTCCTGATAAAACTAAAGTTTCCGGTAAGAAAGTTTTCCGTATCAAGAACATTCCTGGTCCACAGGGTGCGATTGGCGGAAACGTAGGTAACGATAAAGGTGCGAAATCGCGTCTTGAAGTATCTACGATCACTGCTAAGCTTGCCGATTTCGCTTACGATCTTGATTTCAATGTTGTTCAGTTTACATTTAAAGTTCCCGGACAGCCTGCAATCATCGTAAATGGAAACAAAGTTGACCAAAGATGTCGTGCGGCGCTTGCAAGAGCAGGTCGTGGAGATGTAATTACAATCTACGATATCAAAACGAAGATTTCCGGTGTGGACGGAATTGTTCCTCCTAAATGTGCTCCGGTATTCTACGAAATACAATAATTGATTTAATCACGGCGTTTGCTGTTTGATCTTAAATAAGAAATGATGAATTTGAGAAATTGTTTATTGGTATTGCTAATTGCAGCATCGGGTGCCGTTTCGGCGCAATCGAACCTGCTCAATGCCAAAACACCTGATGAAATCGGCAAAAAGACGCCCGCTCAGATGATCTCCGATAATGACAAGCCATTAGCTTATGGCTATGTTCACGATCGCGATGTTTTGATGGGTAAAACGATCTGGGAGCTGGTCGACCTCGATGAAAGGATCAACTTTCCGTTGTATTTCCCTGTAGATACAGCAAACATCGGTAAAGACAGGCGTTCGTTGTTCAGCGTTTTGCTAAACGGAATCAAATCAGGCCGTATCACTGAAGTTTATGCTGACGATTATTTCAATGTCAAGCGTACGCTTAAGGATATGTCATCATCGTTCAAGTATCGCGATACCACTCAGGCAGGTATTGATGAGTTCAACAATTATTATGACGATTATAAGTCAGGTAAGAGAACCCTTGCTCCTGAGTTCATCAACGAGAAAGAACTTACCGCGATGGATATCTCCGGATACAAGATCAAGGGATATTGGTATTTTGACAAGCGTCAGAGCGAAATGAAATACCGACTATTGGCTATTTGTCCTGTTGCTCCTGAAGCGCGTGACATCGGTGCCGAAAATCCTGACGTGATCGAATTGTTCTGGGTTTATTTCCCTTCGATCAGGGATGTCCTTCATGAAGCTAAAGCATTTAACGATAAGAATTCAGCGATGCCGATTACCTTCGACCATTTACTTAACTCACGTCGTTTCAACGGCGTAATCTATAAAGAGGAAAACGTTTATGGCGACAGGGGAATTGCGGAATATCAAAAGGACAATGCACAGATGCAGCTTCTCGAATCCGAAAGGGTGAAAGAGAAGATCCGCAACTTCGAGCAGGATATGTGGAATTACTAACAATTTCTTCTATAACACAAAACTCTTATCAGAAATGGTAAGAGTTTTTTATTTTATATGATAGATTATCTGATCATCGGTGCCGGTCTCGCGGGAATCGCTTTTGCCGAGCAGGCTCGAAGGAATGGCAAAAAGTTTTTAGTAGCGGATGGCTCCCGTCAATCTGCGTCCGTTGTTGCGGGCGGTATTTACAATCCCATCGTTCTTAAACGATTTAAGAAGGTTTCAAATGCGGAAAGTTCACTGGAAGCGATGCATCATTTTTTTGATGATATCCGTAAATTTATTGATGTCGAATATCGAAACCCGTTGAAGATCTATCGTAGGTTCTCTTCAATTGAAGAGCAGAACGATTGGTTTGCCGCCGCCGACAAGTTTCCTGGTTTTCTAATCCCAAAGATCATACGCAATGATAATCGAATGATTGCTGCTGATTTCGGCTTCGGAGAAGTAAGTGGAACCGGCTATGTTGATACAAAGTGTTTCGTCGGCGACTATCGCGAAATGCTTTCCAAGAACGGTCAGTTGATACACGACGATTTTGATTTTGACCAGTTAAAAATTGAAGCGGATCATGTTTCGTATAAAGACATAAAAAGCAAGCATATTGTTTTTGCTGAAGGAATGGGTTTACAACAAAACCCATTCTTTAATGATCTGCCGCTTCAGGGCACGAAAGGCGAATTGCTGATGTTGAGAGTTCCGGATCTGCGGATCGATGTAATGATAAAAGCCGGCGTTTTCATTATGCCGTTAGGTGGCGATCTGTACAAAGTTGGTTCGACTTACGATTGGACTGATAAAAGCAACATGCCAACAGCGAAAGGTAAAGCGGAGCTCCTTGATAATTTTGAACAGATAGTAAGCTGCCCA
This sequence comes from uncultured bacterium, assembly GCA_965365415.1. Classification (GTDB taxonomy): domain Bacteria; phylum Bacteroidota; class Bacteroidia; order Flavobacteriales; family Flavobacteriaceae; genus Flavobacterium. Next base: position 4,006 of record CBDUBP010000091.1, read on the forward strand.
TACGAAGTGGTTTCGCATCTCGCGGGAATTCGCCCGACTGTCAAAGACAGGAAACCCCTTGTCGGAACACATCATGTGTATCAAAATGTCCATGTGCTTAACGGCCTCGGGTCGCGCGGAGTCATGCTTGCGCCGAAACTGGCGTCCGATTTATTTCAATGGATCGAAAATGGTATTCCGCTGCAGGCCGATATCAATATCCGCCGCTTTGATGCTTCCTGACCGCATTCGGATCATAACTGATGAACATGTTGATGTAGATGTTTCGCGAAACGCGCGTTACCCAGGGCATGAGAATGAAAAGCAAGGCCAATATTGCTATAAACGTCACTCGAAGTCCGGCATGAAAAATAAAGAAGGCGAGCAGGAATATAATGATGCCCAGCAATACGGCGACCGCATAACTGACATACATCGCACCAAAAAAGAAATTTGGCTCGATCTTATATTTTAATCCGCACTTCGAACAATGCTCGTGCATCTTCATCGTCTGAGTGATCACAAACGGATTGCGGTTCACATACATGCTCTCGGAATGGCACCTCGGACAAGTTCCTGTTAAAATGCTATATACTTTGCTTCCTTTTTTTAACATTTGCAAAATTTTTTTCGCTGCCGCAAAGGTACGACAATGCTTGCCAAACCACTAGTAAATGCTCAACATACATAATTTATCGATCTCATTTGGCGGAAGCTACCTATTTGAAGAAGTGACATTCCGGCTTGGAGCTGGCGATCGCGTCGGATTGGTCGGAAAGAACGGAGCCGGTAAATCGACGATGCTCAAGATCCTGGCGCGCGATTTCGAACCGGATTCAGGAAGCATTGCGACCGAAAAGGAAGTCAGGATAGGATTTCTTCGTCAGGATATCGATTTTGAACAGGGAAGAACAGTTTTGGATGAAGCTTATCAGGCGTTTTCCGAAATTAAGGAGGTTGAGAAGAAACTGGAGCAGATCAATCGCCAGCTTGTCACGCGAACTGATTATGAAAGCGAAGAGTACAGCAAGATCATTGAGGATTTATCAGATTATACCCATCGTTTCGAACTTCTCGGCGGATATGATTATGTAGGAAATACTGAAAAAATCCTGCTTGGACTCGGATTCAAACGCGAGGATTTCAACAATGCGACTGATACGTTTTCAGGTGGATGGCGGATGCGGATCGAACTGGCCAAACTTCTTTTGCAGAATAATGATGTGCTGCTTCTCGATGAGCCGACGAACCACCTCGATATCGAATCGATCATTTGGCTTGAAAACTTCCTTCGAAATTATCCGGGCGTAGTCGTAATCGTTTCGCACGATAAAATGTTCCTCGATAATGTTACGAATCGTACGATCGAAATTTCTCTTGGAAAGATCTATGATTTCAACAAACCATATTCTCAATATCTTGAGCTGCGTCATGAGATCCGCGAAAAGCAACTCGCTACGCAGAAAAATCAGCAGAAGAAAATTGAGGAAACCGAAAAGCTGATCGAGAAATTCCGTGCAAAGGCTTCGAAAGCTTCTATGGCGCAATCACTGATCAAAAAGCTCGATCGGGTTGAACGCATCGAAGTTGATGAAGATGACAATTCCGTCATGAGCATTACATTCCCCGTTTCAAAGACGCCCGGAAAGGTCGTCGTCGAAGCGGAACATGTGACCAAGAAATATGGCGAAAAGACGATCCTCAAAGACATTTCGCTGCTCGTTGAACGCGGAAGCAAGATCGCATTCGTCGGTCAGAACGGCCAGGGTAAATCGACCTTCATGAAAGCACTCGTTCACGATATCGATTTCCAGGGCGCCATAAAGCTCGGCCACAATGTCCAGCTTGGATATTTCGCGCAGAATCAGGCCGAATACCTCGATGGCGAGATTACGCTTCTCGAAACCATGGAAAACGCCGCAAATGATACGAACCGGATGAAAGTCCGCGACATGCTCGGCGCGTTTCTGTTCCGTGGCGATGATGTCGAGAAAAAAGTGAAGGTCCTTTCCGGCGGTGAGCGAAACAGGCTTGCACTCTGCAAACTGCTACTTCAGCCAATTAATGTGCTTGTGATGGATGAGCCTACAAACCATCTCGATATCAAATCGAAGAACGTCTTAAAATCGGCACTGGCGAAATTTGAGGGCACGCTTTTGCTTGTCTCGCACGACAGGGATTTCCTGCAAGGCCTTTCGAATATCGTATATGAGTTCAAGGATCAGAAGATCCGTGAATATCTTGGCGACATCAATTTCTTTCTCGAGCAGCGCAATATGGAGAATATGCGCGAGGTTGAGCGTAAGAGCGACATTAAGAAAGATTCGCCCAAAGTTTCGAATAAGACCTCCTATGAAGATCAAAAGCGCGGGAAATCGCTCCAAAATCGGCTGAGCAAAGTTGAGGGCCAGATCAAGCAGCTCGAAACCGACATCCAAAAGGATGACAAGGCGCTGGCCTCCAATTATGACAAGCATATCGAAGACGCAAATTTCTTCATGGCGTATAATAGGAAAAAGCAGGAATTGGAACGTCTGCTTGAGGAATGGGAAAACGTCCAGATGGAAATCGACGGTTTATGATCAGGATGTAAGGCCGATCCGTTTCGAATGTGCGATGGCTTCTCGTGAATCCTTAAAATAGCAGACCTCGATATTGATTGCTTCAAGATTCTTTAATGCGGTTAAAGCTTTATCTTTCTTATGCCGGCCCGTTTGGCGGATATACACAGCTTTGACGGTTACGGGAAATATCTTGCAGATCGCTTCATACAAATACGGATCGTCCTGCGAGTCGTCGCCGAGGAGCGTATACTTCAGTTTGGGATAAAATTCCAGAATATGTTTGATCTTTTCGAATTTATGATTGTGGTCGCCGCGTCCCGTGACGAAAAAATCCATTAAACTGGTTTTGATATCCTTTAAAAGCATAACTCCACGCGGCAATTCATGAAGCTCGGTAAAGTCGACGATGAACCGATACAGATTCCATTCGCTGCTCGAAACATAAAAAAAAGCGTTTTGTTCCTGTTTGTTGTTTCTTCCGGCCGTGCTTAAAGCCTGATAGTGAGGGACAACATCCTCAAAGATCTTTCTGTCGTTGACATTCCGGAACAGTAATATATAGAGTTTTCGAAAAAGGTTTCGCGTGTGGGAAACCAGGAACGTATCATCGATATCTGAAATGAATCCGAGGTTTCCCTGGTAAGGCCTGATAAACGTGCCTTTTTCCAATATTTCTTTGCCGTTGTGCCTGATGCTTACATGGTAATCCATCCATCCGTAATTGATTTCTTTTTCGAGAGGAATGCAAAACTTGAAATGGCCGTCTTCCAAAGTTTTGGTATGGATCACCTGATCGTGGAAATGAAGATAAACATCAGCATTTTTCTGCGTTTTTATCCGAAACATACGAATTACTGACCGCGCATTCTTTAGTCGTCTTTTTTGAAAATCGTACTCGGCTCGCGTTGTCGGGCGAAAAACATGCCCCATGACAATCAGCTCTTCTTCATTTGCATAACCGCGATACAATTTTAAAATCGGCTTCATTAATTTCTTTAAATTTGATTAGGCATAAACAAATTACAACTAATTCGGCAATCTTGAAAATGGGCGACAGAAAGAAGTTCCTGATGGTGATCAATCCAATTTCTGGCGGCGTCGACAAAGCAACTCTTACTGAAGCAGCGCTTGACTACGCGACGCAGCACAAAATAGAAATACTCAAATACGAAACTACCGGAAACGATGATCAGAAAGCGATTCGCGACCTGTATGAAAAATATCATTTTCAACGCATCCTCGTTGCGGGTGGCGATGGCACAATCAAACTGGTTGCGGAAGCACTCGAACATCAGGATGTTGTTCTGGGAATATTGCCCGCGGGATCTGCCAACGGCTTGTCGGTCGATTTGAACTTTCCTGTCGAAATCGAGGAGATTCTCCAGATTGCATTTCACAATGACTGGCAGGAGGTCGATATGATCCGGATCAATGATCAGAAAAGCCTTCATTTGAGTGATATCGGCCTCAATGCTGAGCTGATCAAAAATTATGAGAATAGTTCGATTCGCGGCAAACTCGGATATGCGCTCCAGGCTGTAAACACATTGACCGATGCCGAGCTTCCTTTTCACGCGGTCGTCGAAACCAAAGAACGAAAGATCGAGACGGACGCAAAGATGATCGTCGTTGCCAACTCTCAGAAATACGGGACGGGCGTGACGATAAATCCATTTGGAAAGATGAATGACGGCAAATTCGAAATCGTCATCATCAAGAATCTGGATCTTGTGGTCTTCGGGAAAATCGTGACGGGAAACATGCCGCTTGACACAGGAGATGTTGAGATCGTATCGACCGATAAAGCGAAGATTACGACCGATGTGCCGGTTCATTTCCAGGTCGACGGGGAATATTGCAGTGAAATCGATACCCTGGAAATCGAGATTATTCCGCGCCAAATGAAAGTCGCGGTGCCTAAGGCTTAAACGGATGGCGCTGCTGCCATTTGAGTTCAGGTTCAAAATATTTGAATAGCCGCGGCATCAGATAATTTAACAACGGGTTGCGATGCCCGATAAAACCATACATTTTTAGCGGATATGCGCCAACGGAACTTTTTATTTCCAACGCTGTTCGTGCAAACACAATCCTTTTATATTCCTTGCCAACCGAATAAGCGATCATGTCATACAGCATGTTCAGATAAAGCATTTTGTCCCGCTGGCATTCTTCGTCATAACCCAGAAAATACGTATCAATATCACTTCCGTTAGCGATTATCGTATTAAAGCCCACCAGTTTACCGTCTGAAAAATACCCGTACATACGAAATCTGGCGCCGAGTTCGCGTTTCATTGTGACAAAGTGGTCATGATGGAGATAGAAAGTGTTGAACGGCGCATTCCGGGCGACATTGAGATACAAGTCATAAA
>CBDUBP010000092.1:0-8878 GCA_965365415.1 uncultured bacterium
TTGAAATAAAAATGGAACAGAACGAAAGTGATTATTAAATAAAAAATCCGCCCGAAACGGCGGATTTTTTTTTGCATTCCATTTGGATTACATCGCTGCCGCCATTGCCGCGCCGCCGAGGATCGCAAACAGGATTACCAGGATGTAAATTGAAATCATCACTATCGTCAGGATTCCCATGAACTTGTAATGTGACTTCAGGTTTTCGAATGCCGAAGTCATCACGTCCGTGTTGTTCGAATGCACCGCGTGCTTCATTCTTGAAGCAAACTTAAAAAGATAAAGTACAGGAAAGAAGTAAAGCACAGCGATCAGTAAATAGATCACTGTAATGAATCCGCCCATCATTCCGATTTCGGTATCACCGCCGATCGCTCCAACAGACCCCATGATGCTTCCCATAAAAAATGCCATCAAGACGATGAATGCAATTCCGATAAAGCCCATGATGGATAAAAAATACGCCCATTTGGCGGTTTCGCGCAGAAATCCGATTGATGTTTCGTTCAGCCGAAGTTCCTCTCTTTGAAAGTCTTCCATAATAAAATTTGTTTTAGGTGTATTCAAACTTAACAAAAATTGGAAGCCTATCGAAATTAAATCAATAAAAAACCCGGCGAACCGGGCTGATATTTATTCAAATTCTTTCAAAGTTCGGGTGATAATGGAAACGCAGTCAAGAAGCTGCTCTTCATTCATTACCAATGGCGGCGCGAACCGGATGATATTTCCATGCGTCGGTTTGGCCAACAGTCCGTTGTCGCGAAGTTTGAGGCAGATATCCCAGGCTGTTGAACTTTCTTCAGTATCATTTATGACAATCGCGTTCAAAAGACCTTTTCCGCGAACGAGTGACACGATTCTGGAGGTCATTATATATTCGTTCATTTTTTCGCGGAACAATTCGCCTAAGACAGATGCATTTTCGGCAAGCGATTCGTCGCGGATAACCTCCAAAGCGGCAATTGCGACAGCCGCAGCGACCGGGTTTCCACCAAATGTGGATCCATGCTGTCCGGGTTTTATAACATCCATGATCTCATTGTTTGCAAGTACTGCCGAAACAGGATAGGCTCCACCCGAAAGCGCCTTTCCAAGAATAAGGATATCCGGCTGCACATTCTCATGATTAACAGCCAGGAGTTTTCCCGTACGTGCGATACCGGTTTGGACTTCATCTGCAATAAACAATACATTATGTTCTTCGCACAGTGCTTTTGCTTTTGCCAGATAGCCGTCTGCCGGTACATAGACGCCGGCTTCACCTTGAATTGGCTCAACAAGGAACCCGGCAACATTTGGATTTGCTTTAAGTGCCTCGCCCAGCGCAATAATGTCATCGTATGGAATGCTGATAAATCCACCGGTGTACGGACCAAAGTTACGGTGTGCATCCTGATCGTTGCTAAAAGAGATGATTGTAGTAGTACGGCCGTGAAAATTTCCGTTGCAAACAATGATCTGCGCCTGTTCAGACGGCACCCCTTTTCGCTCATATGCCCATTTCCTGCATAGTTTTATCGCGGTTTCAACGGCTTCGGCGCCGGTATTCATCGGGAGGACTTTATCAAAGCCGAAATATTCGGTGATGTATTTTTCGTACGCGCCAAGCTTGTCATTATAGAATGCACGCGATGTCAGCGTCAGCGTCTGCGCCTGCATCATCATCGCATCGACGATCTTTGGATGACAATGACCTTGATTGACCGCTGAATAAGCCGAAAGAAAGTCGTAATACTTCTTTCCTTCAACGTCCCAAACATATACGCCGCGGCCTTTACTGAGCACGACCGGCAATGGATGATAGTTGTGGGCTCCATATTGATTTTCGAGCGACATCGCTTCCTGTGAACTCATTTTTTCGAGAACTGACATGGCGTAAAATTTTTAAAGATTAGATATTTCCGAAAGAACGCGTAAATGTACGCAATGAACTCAAACCTTTAATAATACTGCGGAGATTTTAGCATTCCGTTCATCGACAATAACGGTCAGAACGTCTGAAATAATTCAAAAATAATCTTAAAACGTTGTGGCAAACTTTTCAAAAGGGTTACTTTTGGTTATCCAAAAAAAATAAAAACCATGAAAAAAATCTTGCTTTTTGCCAGCCTTATCACTGCTTTGAGTTTCACTTCCTGTTCCGATGATGACAATGGAGGTTCGTCAGGGCCAAATGAAAGCGTCAAGGCACGTATTGCCGGAGTCGACTACACTTTTGACGTTGTTGAAGTCACTGAAGAAGTATACGAAGATTATACTGATCTTACCATCATCGCTTCAACAGAAGAAGATCCGGATACTTTTGTACGAATAATGCTTACCGAAGGTGAAACAGGATCAGAAGCAATTTGGCAATTCGTATATTTTCCTGACGGAGAGGCATTCGAAACACTGGAAGGCTTTACCACAAATGTCACCCAAAACGACGATTCATCAATAAAAGGTACTTTCTCCGGAACAGTCGAACATTGGGATCCTGAGGTCGATCAGGAAGTAACAATCACAAACGGCGAATTCACCGTAAACCGATAAAGAAAAAAACCTCAGAAATGAGGTTTTTTTTATGTTGTTAATGTCGCTTCCGAGCTGATCGCGGTATTTAAAAGTTTTGAGATCGGGCAGTTCTTCTCGGCTTTTGTCACGAGGCTTTGAAAGGTTTCTTCGGAAATGCCCGGGATTTTGGCGTTGACGGTCAGTTTCGAACTTACGATCGCACCATTCTGCAGATCGATCTCGCATTTGGTCTCGATGCTTGTGGCTTCAAATCCTTCTTCGCCGATAAATGCAGAGAGCTGCATCGAAAAACATCCGGCGTGTGCTGCCGCTACCAATTCCTCCGGATTTGTACCGGTTCCATTTTCAAACCTCGATCCGAATGAATACTGGGTCGAACTCAGCGTCCCGCTTTGCGTCGATATGATTCCGGTTCCGCCTTTGATCGATCCTTGCCATACGGCTGTTGCATTTCTTTTCATGTTGATAATTTTTTGTGAACCTTAAATTTAGGCAAAATTTTAAAGCTTCAGCTATCAGAAGCTATAAGCAAATGAAGAAGTTTATTTACCGTGTTCCAGTTTCGCATTGTTGAAACCACATTGAGCTTTTTTTCGATCAGCGCATTCGATAGTTTCGAATTGCCTGCGGACGAATCATAATTGACGTAAAGGATGTCATCGATGAGAACGAATTCATCATCGCCCGTCGGAGTGGCTTTGAGTTTTTCCAGATTTTCAGTAGAGGGCTTGTCCGACAGGAATACCACATATAGTGATTTTAGTTCCGCGCCCTGCCTGATATACGGATTGTTTTTGATTGTTTTTTCAAGTTTGGATTTGTCGAGGATGATGATGCCGACATCAAATCCATATTTATCTTTGATGGCATCACCAATAATTTTCGCACTTTCCGACTTCGATCGCTCTGTCGAGAACAAAATATTCCCGCTCTGAATAAAAGTACCCACGTCCGTAAATCCGGCTGTTTCCATCAGCTTCCGCAAATCTTCCATTTTGATGATCTTTTGGCCGGAGACGTTGATGCCACGTAGAAGCGCGAGGAGTTTCATGGGTTGGAGAGGTTTAGAAGGTTTAGAGGTTTAGGAGTTGGGGTGTTTAGGAGTTTAGGTGTTTAGAAGTTTAGTGGTTACGCGGGTTTAGGCGTTATCTGTTCTTTGGAAGCACAATTTACCAAAATTTCAATTGTCAAGTGGTCACATATCAATTATCATTGTCCTATATTTTTTACTTCCTTTAGGAAATGATGTGGAAAGACCGCATCTATAAAATTTCACGATTTTGTAGGGATAAACATCCGGCCCCTTCCCTGAAGGTAAAGTTATACTCTTACTTCTTCCCACGTTACGGAAAAACCACAACTTTCAACAGCGAACCAACCGGCATAATTGTGAATTATCAATTGTCAATTCTCAATTGAATCGTACTTTTGCCGAATGGGCAGAAAAAATACCGACCGCGCAATATTCCACAATGTAAAAGTCCTCGATGCTGCAGCGAAAGGCGTCTCGGTGGCCAAGGCTCCGGATGGAAAAGTGATCTTTATTCCTTATGTCGTTCCGGGAGACGTGGTCGATGTGCAGACATTCAAAAAGCGCAAGGCATATTTCGAAGGCAAAGCGATAAAATTCCACGAATATTCCGAGCATCGTACGCCTCCTGTGTGCATCCATTTTGGCGTTTGTGGCGGCTGCAAGTGGCAGAACATGAAATATTTGCAGCAGCTGGTCTACAAACACAATGAAGTTTACAACAACCTGAAGCGGATCGGTAAGATTGAACTGCCTGAATTTGAACCGATATTAGGATCGGCGCGTGAATATTACTACCGGAACAAAATGGAATTCTCATTTTCCGATTCACGCTGGCTGACCGAAGATGAAATCACGGAAAGCACGGAGATCAACGACCGCAATGCGCTGGGTTTCCATATCCCAAAGATGTGGGACAAAATCCTCGACGTCAAATTATGCCATCTGCAGCAGGATCCGTCGAATGCGATCCGCAACGAGATCAAGGCTTTTGCCAATGCAAACAATCTGACATTCTTTAATGCCAGGAATCATACGGGACTGCTTCGGACGTTGATGATCCGGACAACGTCGACCGGTGAGATCATGGTACTGATCCAATTTTTCGATGATGATTCGGAACAGCGAAATCTTCTGCTGAATTTCGTGGCAGAACGATTTCCCGAAATCACATCTTTGCAGTATGTCGTCAACCAAAAAGCAAACGACACCTTGTACGATCAGGAAGTGATTCTGTACAGTGGCCGCGACTACATCCTTGAAGAAATGGAAGGATTGCAGTTCAGCATCAATGCCAAATCATTCTATCAGACGAATTCCGAACAGGCTTACGAACTTTATAAGATCACGCGGGATTTTGCCGGATTGAAAGGCGACGAAATCGTTTACGATCTTTATACGGGAACAGGAACGATCGCTCAATTCGTGTCGAAAAAAGCAAAAAAGGTCATTGGTGTCGAAGCCGTTCCGGCCGCCATCGCCGATGCCAAGGAAAATGCGAGACGGAACAATATCATCAACTGCGAATTTCACGTCGGGGATATGAAAGATATCTTTAACGACATGTTCATCGAAACCCACGGGCATCCGGATGTCATCATCACCGATCCGCCGCGCGACGGCATGCACAAGGATGTTGTTGAACAGATCTTGCGGATCGCACCGGAAAAAGTCGTTTACGTGAGCTGTAACTCTGCAACACAGGCTCGTGATCTGGCTTTAATGGATGAACACTATAAGGTCACAAGAGTGCGGCCCGTCGACATGTTTCCGCAAACACATCATGTTGAAAATGTCGTACTTTTGGAAAAAAGATAATTGCTGATGAAGAAACTCCTGGCAGGCATCCTCGCCGCATTTTTCATATTATCCGCTTGTGAAAAAGACGATATCTGCGATGAATTCGCGTCGACGACACCGCGGCTCGTCATCAGCTTTTACGACATCAACAACGCATCTACCAGAAAGAATGTCAACTCGCTTGAAGTCATTGGCGAAGGGATGATTGAACCTTTGAGTGTATTTACAGCGGTTGATTCAATTGCGCTTCCGCTGCGCACCACACAGGATTTTTCGCAATACCGCCTGCGCATCAACAGCAACGATGCTAATTTCGACAATACGGATGTGCTCCGGTTCGATTATCAGCGCAATGACGTCTACGTTTCGCGTGCCTGCGGTTATAAAACTTTATTTCAGCTTGACGCAGCTTCCCCCGTAACGGTAACCGACAATGATCCTGCTGACGGTTTGTGGATACAAAATATTTCAGTCATCGAGCCCGATATCAACAACGAAAATGAAACACACATCAATATTTATTTTTAGCGTCTGGCTGATGTCGTGCGTTTCACTTTTTGCGCAAGATCAAAAAAAAGACAGCATTCCCGCAAAAACGGAGCGGTACGGAGTTCGTGTCGGAGTTGATGCCTTTAAGCTGGCCCGATCCATTTATGACGATAATTACAAAGGCTTGGAGCTGGCAGGCGATTATCGATTGACGCGTAAATTCTTTATCGCCGGGGAAATTGGAAATGAGGATAAAACAACTGAGGAAGAGCAGCTTAATTTTACGACAAAAGGCACCTATTTCAAAATCGGTTTCGATTACAACACCTACGAGAACTGGCTCGATATGGAAAATATCATATCAATCGGGCTTCGATATGGCGTAAGCACGTTCAGCCATCAGCTCAACAGCTACGAGATATATAATCCAAACCCGTATTTTGGTGAAGCGCCCGCAATCATTTCGGGCGAGGAATTCGACGGGTTAAGTGCTTCGTGGATCGAAGTCGTCGCCGCAGTCAAAGTCGAAGTTTTCAGCAATGTTTTCGTTGGCTTCAGTGCACGCATCAACAGACTTGTTTCAAATAAAGAACCCGATAACTTCAGGAATCTCTACATTCCTGGATTCAACCGCACTTACGAAGGAAATTTCGGTGTCGGATTCAACTACACCATTTCGTATTTCATTCCACTTTATAAAAACTAAATTTTTGTGGCAATTTTGCGATCGAATTCAATTTTGCCACAAAATTGTGGCAAAATCGTTTTGATTATTTATTTTGCCACAGATTTATATCGCATTGTTACTGTGGAAAGGAAAGATAACCTGAGAAAAATGTTGGGTTTGACACAGGATGAAATGTCGCGCATCGTCGGTGTCAGTCGCAGCCAATGGTCGATGTACGAACTCGGACGCAGGGAATTGCCGATGGGCGCGATGCAGGTCGTAAGTAAATTGTTATCGGGACTGAAATCGGCAGAAAAAGCCAGAAAGATTTCGACAGATAACACTGACGACATGCAACGGATCGTCAAACGCCTGCTTGATGAAAACCTATTTCAGCAAACCTCATTGAAACGGGAAATTTTCGCCACCGAAAATAAACTTGCCGAACGGGAACGCCGCATGTTCCTTGTCGAGTATTTCAAATCCGGAGATTTCGAACCACGTCATCAGGCGGTGACGCTCATTCCGGCCGCAAGGAACAATTCAACCCTGAATGACAAAAAAATCTCTGAAAATTTGCTGGTCCAAAACCTAAAACTTGAAATGCTGCAGGAAGAAGAAAAAATTTTGCGGTCGAAACTAATAAACCAAAATTGAACCGGTGTTTACTGTAAACTGTTAACCGTAAACTGTAAACCATAAGCTGAAAGCCAAATGCTGACAGCTGACAGCTGGTAGCTATTTAACCTCCCTGATTCCCTTTATAAAAAGCCATGTCATAAACATTTTCTTCCCTTGCGGTGTATTTACGACCCTGAACTTTGGGGAAATGATCGTCGCAACCACGAAAGCGGTAAGCGGGATCCAAAATCCGCGAAGGTTGGTGAACATATCGACCAAAAATCTGAAAGTTATAAATAAAACGGCAAAGCAAGCCAGCTGATAGAGAAACGCTCTTGTCTGTAAACTCATTATGAATCCTGATTTTGGAATTTTGTGCGCTTGCTCCCCGCATACATTTCGTACTTGACGAGCCGCGCCTCAAGGCTTCCATTAAACAATTTGATTTTTCGCGATGGCCGCAAACCGACGTATTTCAACGCTTCGAGATTCGCCGTGATAAACCACGCGTCAGTTGATGGATACCCCTTTTTCAGCGTATCGCCGATGCTTGAATAGAATTTCTCCATGTCAATGTCGAGTCGTTCGCCATACGGAGGATTGAACAGCATGTGAAGCGGCCCTTGCGATTCTTTTTCCGTGTCGAAGAAATTCCGCTGTTCGATCGTCACATAATCCTCAAGATTGGCATTCCGGATATTGTCTTTCGCCTTCATGATCGCTGATGGCGCTTTGTCGTAACCTTTAATGGTGTAATGAAACTCGCGCGTTTTCTTCAGCAATGATTCGGTTACGAGATCAAAAAGCGCATTATCCCAATCGTTCCATTTCTCAAAGGCAAATTCCTTTCGGTTGATGTTTGCCGGGATATTGCATGCAATCATCGCGGCCTCGGCAAGGATCGTCCCGCTTCCGCACATCGGATCGAGGAAATCAGATTTGCCGTCCCAGTCTGAAAGCAACAGCATTCCGGCAGCAAGTACTTCATTGATCGGAGCAATATTCGTTGCGCCGCGATAACCGCGATGATGGAGCGAATCCCCGGACGTGTCGAGTGAAACCGTAACAGTATCGCGGTCGATATGAATGTTGATCCTTAGGTCCGGATGATCACGGTCGACTCCCGGGCGGTTGCCGGTCTTGCTTCGGAACTGGTCGACGATCGCATCCTTTGATTTTTGTGAAATGAACTGTGAATGCCTGAAATGATCCGAGTGAACGGTCGAATCGATCGCGAAGGTCGCACCTGCATCGAGGAATTGAGACCAGTCGATCGAGTAGATTCCACGGTACAGACCTTCTTCGTTTGTGGCGCGGAATTTCTGCAGCGGCTTTAATATTTTGAGCGCAGAACGCAATGCGATGTTGGCTTTGTACATAAATCCTTTGTCGCCCGTAAAACTCACCACGCGAATTCCCTCTTCGACATCCTGAGCACCGAGATTTCGCAGCTCTTTGGCAAGGATCTCCTCAAATCCAAAGAACGTTTTGGCCACCATCCTGAAATTATTTTCCATTGAAAACACTGATAAAGGTGCAAAAATACGCTAAATTTGCGGAGTAACTCAACGCCAGTCTCGGAACTGCAAAGACGGCAAAAAACATGGATACCAAAATCAACTCCCAAAATACAGACGACACAAAATCCGACGATACCTGGTTTGCTTCATGGTTCGATACACCTTATTACCACATTCTTTATAAAGACCGCGATTATGAGGAAGCGCAATTGTTCATGGACAACATTACCGCTT
>CBDUBP010000093.1:0-8817 GCA_965365415.1 uncultured bacterium
TGACTGTCGGAATTATTTTCTACTGGATTGGATTCAGGCTGAGGCAAGTTCCTTAACCCGCAATTTTTGCAAGTTGCGCCCGATCCAAAATCCTGATCCTTTTTCCGCTGATTTCGATGAATTGGTTTTTATTGAATTCCGACAAAAGCCTGATGCAGCTTTCGGTCGCCGTCCCGATCATGCCGGCAATTTCTTCCCGTGAAAGTACGAGATTGAGAAAGTTTTCCTGATCGACGCCAAAGTTGTTTGCGAGATACAAAATGATATGTGCAAGCCGCTCCTTGACCGACTTTTGTGCCATGCTGACCATCAGATTGTCGGCTTCTTTTAAATCGCCGCAAATGCTTCGCATGACGCTCATCGAGAACTTCGTGTTGTTCGTGAAAAAGCTGATCATTTCCGCTTTTGGAATAAAACAGACTTCCATATCGGCCATCGCTACGGCTGAAAGGTTTGCCGGCTCTTCGCTGATCATCGAACGCTGTCCGAGAAGTTCGCCTTTTTTAACGAGCTTGACAATCTGATCTTTACCATTCGCGCTAAGTTTTGTGAGTTTACAGACACCGTCTTTGACACAGTAAACACCATTGACCGCTTCGCCTTCCTCAAAAATCACTTCACCTTTCCTGACAAATTTTGAAGTTTTGCAGGCCGAAATCTTCATCAATTCTTCCTTGCCAAGTGCTTTAAGCGCACTCAGTTCACGGACGATGCATTGCTCGCATTTACTCATACCACAAAAGTATTTCATTGCAAAACTAATCCATCGCTGTGACAAAAATCATATTTTGACGCAAATCATTGCCGCAACTTTGCCGCAGGTAAATGAGCAATTATGGATGCATTGAATTGTTTCCATTGCGGACTGGACATTCCGGTTAAGGACGAGATCATTTTTGACGGAAAATCATTCTGTTGTAACGGTTGTAAGACGGTTTACGATATTTTCCGGACAAATGGACTCTCGAAATATTACGATTTCGAAAAATCACCGGGCGCCACGCCAATGGAAATTGAAGGGAAATACGATTTCCTTGAAAACCCTGATATCGTTGAAAAGCTTCTCGATTTCAATGAAGAGAATACACAGATCGTATCGCTGAATATCCCACATATTCACTGCAGCTCCTGTATTTGGATTCTTGAGAATCTAAATAAGATCGCACCCGGAATCTCCTCATCGCAAGTAAATTTCCCAGCGAAAACAGTTCGCATTGTTTACGATTCATCGGTGACAACCTTGAAATCCATCGTGCAGCTGCTCGCATCGATCGGGTATGCACCAAATATCAGTCTTGAGAATTATAGTGGAGGCCAAAAAAAGGCCGACCGAAGCCTGACCTATAAACTCGGCGTCGCATTCTTCTGTTTCGGGAATATCATGCTGCTTTCTTTTCCTGAATATTTTGAAGTCGGAGAATACTGGCTCGAAGAATACAAAGGTTTCTTCAGGTGGCTTGTTTTTGGACTTTCGCTGCCAAGCTTTTTCTATTCGGCCAGCGGATATTATGTCGCCGCCTGGCAAGCCATCAGAAACAAAATGCTGAACATCGAAATCCCGATCGCCCTGGGCATTGTGGTAATGTTCGTCCGCAGTACGGTTGACATTGTTTTCGATTACGGACAAGGATTCTTCGACAGCCTCACCGGGCTCGTGTTTTTCATGCTGCTCGGCAAAATGTTCCAGATGAAAACATATGATTTCCTGAGTTTCGAACGCGACTATAAATCGTATTTTCCTGTAGCCGTGACGAGGATTGCAGCATTAAAAGAAGAAAGCGTTCCAGTATACGAAATCAAAAAAGGTGACAGATTGCTGATACGCAACCAGGAACTTATCCCAACGGATGGCATCCTGATGAGTGAAAGCGCCTCCATTGATTACAGTTTTGTGACCGGTGAAGCTGTTCCGATCACCAAGCGCTCGGGCGACAAGATTTTCGCGGGCGGGAGACAGCTCGGCAAAGTCATCGAAATGCAAGTACTCAAGGAAGTTTCGCAAAGCTACCTCACTCAGTTGTGGAGCAGTGATGTATTTCAGAAATCCGTCGATCGCAAGCACCAAACGATCACCGACCAGATATCACACTATTTCACTCCCGCTCTATTAATAATTGCGTTCGCAGGATTTGGCTGGTGGATTTTCAGAAGTATCGATACTGCTTTCAATGTGTTTACTGCGGTTCTTATCGTCGCTTGTCCGTGCGCGCTCGCTTTGACCGCGCCCTTTACGATGGGAAATGTACTGCGCATATTTGGTCGCCATAAATTTTATCTGAAGAATGCATTGGTGATCGAGCAGCTCGCTAAGATCGATACGATCGTATTTGATAAGACCGGAACGATTACCTCTTCCAAAAAATCAACTATTTCCTGGAAAGGAAAATCGATTCGCAGCGCCGAGGCAGTAATGCTTAAAAATGTGCTTCGTGCCTCAAATCATCCATTGAGCCGAATGCTGTATGATGAACTGGCCAGTACAGAACGGATCGATATTGAGAGTTTTGAGGAACACACGGGAAAAGGGATTATCGCAAACGCCAATGGCAGGAGAATATTGATCGGATCGTCAAAATTTGTCGGTCAGCCCGAGATTGAAAACCACCTTCAGACTGCAGTTCATGTTTCAATCGATGGGATTTATTTCGGAAAATACATCTTTCATAATTCATATCGAAAAGGCATCGAAGACCTGTTTTCCGAATTATCCCAAAATTATCAGATTAAAATCCTGTCGGGAGATAATGACGGCGAGCGTCAAACTTTGCAAAAACTGCTGCCCGAAGGAATCGAAATGGTTTTCAATCAAACGCCGAAGCAAAAACTCGACTTTATCAAATCATTGCAAAACGATGGAAAAAATGTGATGATGGTTGGTGATGGTTTGAATGATGCAGGCGCGCTTGCCCAAAGTAATGCCGGCATTGCAATATCCGAAAATGTCAATGTATTCTCGCCTGCCTGCGACGCAATCCTCGACGCGGGTGAATTCAAACAACTTGAAAAATTTATTGCTATTTCAAAAAAGGCGATCACTACGATCAAACTAAGTTTTGGGCTGTCGCTTTTATATAATGTAGTTGGGTTGAGTTTCGCTGTTT
The DNA here is from genome assembly GCA_965365415.1 of uncultured bacterium. Lineage (GTDB taxonomy): Bacteria > Bacteroidota > Bacteroidia > Flavobacteriales > Flavobacteriaceae > Flavobacterium. Next base: position 3,102 of record CBDUBP010000093.1, read on the forward strand.
CGGGCAATCTATTGCCACTTGTCGCTGCGATCATCATGCCCCTTAGTACAGTGACCATCATCAGTTTTGTTACGCTGATGAGCAATTGGAATGCGCGAATTTTAAACAAGAATGTCCAGCCGGTGGAAAATTTAAATATTGGTCAAAAAAATTACGGGAAAACCGCATGTTCAGCCCAATAAAATTCAATAGGGAACCCAACCGGCCCCTCCCCACGTCAAAAATATTGATCTCTCACAATTACAGATGCGGAAAAACCACATAACGTTATTGACATAATGATCATTCTAAGATGTCCATGCGGACAATCGCAGGCTTGCTTACAGATAGTCACACGTGAAATTACCAGTATATGACAAATGTCATTATTTAAGAACCGCATCAAATCTAATTTTGTCCCAACACTAAAGGTATGAGTGTCATTTATCTTCTAATATCCATCAGCATCATCGTTGCGGTATGCTTCTTCTCAGCATTTATCAAAGCGGTAAAGAGCGGCCAGTATGATGACGACTACACGCCATCGGTAAGGATGCTGTTCGACGACGAACTCAAAAAAGAATCAGAAAAATCTACACAGGAAAATCAGGAATAGTATGGAAATGCAACAATTTTATTACGATAACAAAATTGTAAAGAAATTCATTTATGCGACGATTGCGTTCGGGGTCGTCGGAATGTCGGTTGGGCTGCTGCTCGCCGTATTATTCATTTTTCCGAACCTTACCGATGGGATTTCATGGCTGAGTTTTGGGCGCCTACGACCGCTTCACACCAATGCCGTGATATTTGCATTCGTTGGCAACGCGATGTTCGCCGGAATTTATTATTCGCTCCAGCGGCTTTTAAAAGCAAGGCTGTACAGCAATATTCTCAGCAACATTCACTTTTGGGGATGGCAGCTGATCATTGTCGCCGCCGCGATCACGTTGCCGCTTGGATACACTTCATCAAAGGAATATGCCGAACTCGAGTGGCCTATCGATATTGCGATCACCATCGTCTGGCTTGTATTCGGAATCAACATGATCGGCACAATCCTGCGCCGCCGCGAACGGCATCTTTATGTCGCGATCTGGTTCTACCTGGCAACATTCGTTACAGTTGCAGTCCTTCACGTATTCAATAGTTTGGCACTTCCGGTTTCCGCGTTAAAGAGTTATTCGGCCTATGCGGGCGTTCAGGATGCGTTAGTTCAATGGTGGTACGGACACAATGCAGTTGCGTTTTTCCTGACCACGCCATTTCTCGGACTTATGTACTACTTTGTTCCAAAAGCAGCAAATCGGCCGGTTTATTCTTATCGATTGTCGATCATCCACTTCTGGTCGCTGATATTCATTTATATCTGGGCGGGGCCGCATCACCTTTTGTATTCGGCACTGCCAACGTGGGCACAAAATCTTGGCGTAGTTTTCTCAATCATGCTCATCGCACCGTCATGGGGCGGAATGATCAATGGATTGCTTACGCTGAGAGGCGTCTGGGATAAAGTACGCACCGAACCAGTATTGAAATTCTTTGTTGTCGCGATCACCGGATACGGAATGGCAACATTCGAAGGCCCGATGCTTTCACTGAAAAACATCAACGCAATCGCGCACTACACCGATTGGATCGTTGCCCACGTACACGTCGGCGCACTTGCCTGGAATGGATTCCTGACTTTCGGTATGGTTTACTGGCTTCTTCCGCGAATGACGAAAGGACCGCTATTCTCTACCAAATTGGCGAACGTACACTTTTGGATCGGTACGCTGGGAATCATCATATATACATTACCATTATACGTCGCCGGATTTACTCAGGCGGCGATGTGGAAACAATTCAATCCCGATGGAACGCTTGCTTACGGCAACTTCCTCGAGACCGTCACCCAGATCATCCCGATGTATTGGATGAGGATGATCGGAGGCTCGATGTATATCGTGGGAATGTTCATCATGGTATACAATGTTGTGGTGACCATCCGCAGGAATAAAACCGTGGAAGACGAAGCTGCGGAAGCACCGGCTTTGGAAAAAATCAGCAGCAGCCGACTCAAAAATGAAAAATGGCATGGCTGGCTTGAAAGGCGCCCGATCCAATTGACACTTTTAGCAACTGTAGCAATTCTGATTGGCGGGATCATACAGATAGTCCCGACCATCATGGTAAAATCGAACATCCCGACGATCGCGAGCGTCAAACCGTATACGCCGTTGGAACTGGAAGGCCGCGACATCTACATCCGCGAGGGCTGCGTGGGATGTCATTCACAGATGATCCGACCATTCAGAAGTGAAGTCGAACGTTACGGACCACAATCAAAAGCGGGTGAATTCGTGTACGACAGGCCATTTTTGTGGGGATCGAAACGAACCGGACCGGATTTGCAGCGTGTTGGCGAAAAATACAACGACAACTGGCACTTCAATCATATGTGGGATCCGCAAAGTACGTCTGCGGGCTCGATCATGCCGGGCTACAAATGGTTGTTCGATAACAAAGAGCTCGATCTCGATGACATTGAAGCGAAAATGAAGACGATGCAGGATCTCGGCGTTCCATATTCAGATAAGGAAATTGCCGATGCACGCGAACATGTGAGAAAACAATCGGAAGCGATTGAAAAAAACCTTCACGCCGATCCCGATTTCGTCAAGAGTTACGAGGCCAGCCGCAAGAAAGCAGCAGATCAGGGTGAGAATTTCGTCCCGATGAACAAGCGTGAGATCGTTGCACTGATCGCGTACATCCAGCGCCTTGGAACCGATATCAAAGTAAAAGAAACCGCACAAAAACAATAATTATGTTCGAAGCAATAAAACACAATATGGAAACCATCGCCGGAGTGGAGATCTATCCGGTATTATCACTGAGTATTTTCTTCATCTTCTTCGTAGCACTTGGGATCTGGGTATTCTCTTATAAGAAAAACAAGATTTCCGAAATGAGCCAAATTCCGCTACAAGATTAATCCAAGGGCCATGAAAAGTCATTTTCCAAGTTTTCTCCGAATCACGATATTCTTCTTCGCCATTTTTGGACTGATGGAATTCGTAATCGATTCAGGCGATCAGCCGGCATTCATCAAGTATCCGATGAGCCTTTTGGTTCTATTGGTTGCGCTTGTTCTATTGATCTCGCTTGAAATGATCGTTGTTGCAGGAAACAACATCACTGAGCAACTACTTACCGACGAACAGAAAAAAGCGCGTGAAACACAAAAAGCATTGCCATTTCGTCAGCGCGACTGGTACAAAAACCTCATTCAAAAGTTGACAAAAACACGGCCGATCGAGGATGAGGCGCAGCTTCTGCTTCATCACGATTACGACGGAATCCGGGAGCTCGATAACAATCTTCCGCCGTGGTGGGTGTATTCATTTTACGGATGTGTTGCGTTTGCAGCAATTTATCTGGTCCATTACGAACTGATGGATGGCCAGACGCAGGAACAGGAATTCCAGAAAGAAATGGCCGATGCAAAGATCGCCGTAGAAGAATACAAGAAAAATGCCCCCGATCTGATGGATGAAAAAACGGTGACGTTGCTGACTGCAGCGGAAGATCTGTCCAAGGGTAAAGAAATTTACACTGCGAACTGCGTGGCCTGCCACCGTGCGGATGGCGGTGGGCAAATCGGTCCGAACCTGACCGACAACCAATGGCTGCTCGGCGGCGGAATCAAGAATGTGTTCCATACGATCAGCGAAGGTGGCCGTGACGGAAAAGGAATGGTTGCATGGCGCGGAACTTTGAAACCCAAGGAAATCCAGCTTGTGGCAAGCTATATCATCTCACTTGAAGGAAGCAACCCGAAAGATGCGAAAGCGCCTGAAGGTGATGTCTATAATGAAGGAACAACAGATAACAGAACAGCATCAAGATAATGCTCCGCACATCCGATAGTTTTCGCGATACGATTGGCACTATAGACGACAAAGGCCAGCGCAAATGGATCTTCCCCAAGAAACCATCGGGCAAACTTTATCGGTATCGCAAGCTTGTCAGTTATGCACTGCTGACGATTTTGTTCGCGAACCCATTCATAAAGATCAACGGCCACCAGTTTATGCTGTTCAACGTGATGGATCGCCGGTTCAACATATTTGGCGTACCGTTCTGGCCCCAGGATTTCTATCTGTTTGTGGTAGTGATGATCGTCATGGTAATTTTCGTCGCGATTTTTACCGTTCAGTTCGGACGAATATTCTGCGGCTGGATCTGTCCGCAGACAATTTTCCTTGAGATGGTTTTCCGCCGGTTCGAATATTGGATCGATGGAGACCGGAATGCGCAGATCAAATTGTCGAAACAGGAATGGAATGCAGAGAAAATCAGAAAACGTATTACGAAATGGACCGTTTTTTTTGTCATATCATTCCTGATCGCCAACATTTTCCTGGCTTACATCATCGGAAGTGACGAACTGATGATGATGGTCACTCAAGGTCCGGTTAAACAGTCGGCAACCTTTATTTCACTTTTGATCTTTACCGCTGTTTTCTACTTCGTTTTTGCATGGTTCAGGGAGCAGGTCTGCATCATCGCATGCCCGTATGGACGGCTTCAGGGAGTGCTGACAGATAAGAAGACAATTAATGTTGCTTACGATTTTTCTCGTGGTGAAAAAAGTGCCGGCCGCGGCAGGATCATTAAGACCGAAAACAGGCTTTTATCCGGAAAAGGCGATTGCATCGATTGCAAACTTTGCGTTTCGGTCTGCCCGATGGGGATCGACATCCGCAACGGAACGCAGATGGAATGCACGAATTGTACGGCATGCATCGACGAATGCGATACGGTAATGGAAAGTGTCGGGTATCCTAAAGGGCTGATCAGGTATGCATCCGAAGAGGAAATCACGAAGAAAGAACCGTTCAGGTTTACGCCCCGAATGAAAGGCTATGCCGCAATGCTCGGGATCTTGATCGGAATCCTTGTCGGACTGACGTTCCTGCGCAATGATGTCGAAGCGACGGTTCTGCGCCTGCCCGGGCAATTGTTCGAGCGGGAAGGTGCGGTGATCAGCAATGTATTCACGTATAAAATCGTCAACAAAACGGGGAATGATTACGATAACGTCAGCTTCAAAATTCTTTCGCATTCGGGTGAAATAATTAAAGTACGAAATTCGGAACTTAAGCTCAAAAGCGCAGCAATTGCACAGGGAACCGTATTCATTAAAATTAATGAATCAGATCTGGAAAGTGAAAAAACAAACCTCAAGATAGGAATATACAGTGATGACCGGCTTTTAGAAACGACGGAAACCAATTTCCTCGGGCCAAGAAGTTTTAATTAAGAAAGAGAAATGAGAATACGAATCAATTGGGGAACCGCGATAGTCATTGCCTTTAGCTTGTTCATATCGTTCATTCTATACTTTGTTGTCAAGGTTCAGACAAATTCGAAATACGACAATGAACTCGTGATCGACGAATATTACAAGCATGATGCGAAGTATAACGACGAAATGGCGCAGCTTCAAAATGCACATGACCTGGCTCGTAAACCGGTCATTTCTTCATCGGAGAATGGAATCGAAGTCGTTTTCCCCGATGATATCCCAACCCATAAAATCAAAGGCAAAATATCCCTTTACAGGCCGTCCGACAAAAAGCTGGATTTTGAAATCCCTATTTCGAACTCCGGTCCGTCATCGCTCATACCTAACACTGACCTTGCCGGCGGCCGATGGGATATTACCGTTTCATGGAATGACGGCGCT
>CBDUBP010000094.1:0-8735 GCA_965365415.1 uncultured bacterium
TATTCTTCTTCGACGCATCCGATTTCCGCGATTTATGCTTTTCGCCGCTTCGGTTTGATGAATGCTGTTTGACGGGCTCCGTTTCAGTGGCAGCATTGCCTTCCCATGGGTAAGGGTGATCGGTGATCTCCTGAACATCGACTCGGATCAGTTTTTTGATGTCTTTCCAATACGGCGCTTCGTCGCGTCCGCAGAAAGAAAGTGAAACACCGCCACTTCCTGCGCGGCCGGTACGGCCAATGCGGTGGACATAAGTTTCGGGAATGTTCGGCAGGTCGAAATTCAGCACATAAGGCAGTTGATCGATGTCGATCCCGCGCGCCGCAATGTCTGTAGCCACCAACACACCGACTTCCTTTCGCTTAAAAGCATCAAGTACGCGCTGGCGTGCGCTCTGCGATTTGTCGCCGTGGATGGCTTCGGCGGCTACACCTTGTTTGCGGAGGAATTTTACGACATTGTCTGCGCCGTGTTTCGTTCGGGAGAAAACCAGAAGGTCTTTCAAACCATCGTTGCGGATCAGGTGATACAGCAGTTTTCTTTTATTTTCTTTCTCTACGAAATAGACTTTTTGCTCGACAGTTTCCGCTGTCGACGATACGGGTGTGACAGTAACCTGCTGCGGATCTTTCAGAAACATTTCTGCCAGTTCGCGGATGGCCATTGGCATCGTCGCCGAAAACAGCAAGGTCTGGCGGTTGTTTGGCGTAAGCTTGACGATTTTCTTCACATCGTTGATAAAACCCATGTCGAGCATCCGGTCGGCCTCGTCGAGGACAAGCGTATGCAGGTGATCAAGATTGATGAATCCCTGTTTGTGCAGGTCAAGCAAACGTCCGGGCGTGGCGATGAGTATGTCGATGCCTTTTCGCAAAATATCGACTTGCGGAATCTGGGAGACACCGCCAAAAATCGTCGTTTGGCGCAAATTCGTATACCGGCCATAAGTATCGAAACTTTCGCCGATCTGTACGGCAAGTTCACGGGTAGGAGTGACGACGAGCGTGCGGATGACCTTTGTTTTTTTGGACGAGCCGCCCATTTTGTGAAGGTTGTGGATGATCGGGATCGCAAAAGCGGCCGTTTTTCCGGTACCGGTCTGTGCGCATCCTATCAGGTCGTTTCCGTCGAGAATGATAGGAATTGCTTTTTCCTGAATCGGGGTTGGGTTGGTATAACCTTCGTCCTCAACAGCTTTGAGGATATTTGTGGCAATGTTTAGATCTTCGAATAACATATAAGTAGCGTGCATTGTTGCAGGCGCGCAAAGATAGGCGATTAATCCGATATCAGGATTTTGAATTGGCCTTGGCCTCTTTTGCAGCCTGCTTGGCGTGATATTGCGGTGTCGTCTCAACAGGCACGCGGGCTTTCATGAAATCCGTCACCAAATACCCGATCAGTTTACCCACAAGATGCGGGTTTTTTTCATCACCGAGTTCCGGGGCGCCTTCGCAGATATGCAGATAGGCAGCGCGATCGTTCATTGCAAATGAGGTCACGAATCGGCGCAGCTGTTCGACGGAAAATCCGCTGATGGTCATCGCGCTGCTTGCAATTCCGGGTACGGCATCGAGATCGATCTCGAGCCCGAAACAATCGTCGCCAATGAATTCGTGTGCTGCGGCCATTTCCTTTTCGAAGTCTTTCTCGCCACGGATCGCAATTTCGTCGTATGTGTTGAATTTGATGCGTTCCTGAAGTTTTTCAAGCAGTTTGAGGACCTTTTTGGCAGTATAATTTTCGTGAAGTCCGAATATGAAATATTTTTTCAGGAAACCTTCTTCGAAAGCGTATGAAAAACCGTTGCCGCTGTGACGTCCTTCGAGGATCCTGAAATCTGAATGTGCATCGAAGTTGATCGCATTGATCTGCTTTCCCTTTGCTAGAGCGGTTCCTTTGATGTTCCCGTAGGCGTTGTTATGGCCGCCACCGATTATGATCGGTATTTTACCTGCACGGACGATGATAGAAACTATGTGTGATACTTCGCGGTCGATGGCTTCGACGAGGCTAGAGAGTTTTCGCCGGTCGACACTGTTCATGAATAGCAGTTCTTTTGCGGCTGCCATTTCCGATTCGATGTCGAGGGAACCCAGTACCAATAACAGATTGCCTTTGCCAAACCGGTTGTGCTGGATGTTGGCAATGGCCGCAATGGCGCTTTTCCACGCCGATGCCGCTCCGGGACGTCCCGCATTGGCACGAATGCCGATATCTTCGGGAATGCCGAAGAGCACGAACGGAGCATCGCATTTTGCTATAAATTCCGCAGCATCGGTGTTTGAAGGAACGGTAAGTATTTTCTCGCCGAATTTAATTTCCCCGCTGCGGTGGTTTGTAATCTTCGCCAGGTCGTGGATGGTGAATGGGACCAGCTTCTCCATCAAGAATTCTTTTTCCAAAAATAATATAATTACTTTAACACCGTTATGTTTTAAATTTTTATTTTTGTATTAAATCTCACAAAAAAGTATGGAAAATCAAAGAAACACATCGAATTTAAAGGCGATAATCGTAATTCTTGCATTCCTTCTTGTTGGCAGCCTGGCATATATGTATAAAATGAGCAGTGACGCGAAAGCGACGCAGACCATTTTGGTAGATGAAAAAGCGGGTGTCATGAAAGAATTGACCGAATTGAAGGCAACGTATGACAAGGCAATCGCTGAGAATACTTCGATGTCGGACGAACTGATTGCCGAACGCGAAAAAGTCGTCAAACTTATGTCGGAGCTCGAAAAGTCAAAGGGCGATGCCAAATCACTTCAGCAATACAAATCGCGATTCCTCAAACTTCAGAACGACATGAAAGGGCTGATGGCTCAGGTTGAGGAACTTAAAACCCAAAATGTGAAGCTAACGACGCAGCGTGACAGCACGATTACCGTATTGGATTCGTCTCGCCGTTACAATCAGGTTTTAGTCGGTCAGAATGAGGAGCTATCGAAAACGATCGAATTGGGATCGAAACTGTCAGTGTTAAACCTTAAGACGAGTGCACATAAAGTGCGCAGTTCAGGCAAGCAGATCGCTACCGATAAAGCAAGCCGTGCCGACATGCTGAAAGTCAGCTTTACCATCGCAGAGAATAAAATCGCCAAATCAGGCGACAAAACATACTATGTTCAGGTAATAGACAGCAGGAACAACGTACTTGGCGAAAAGAAAATCGCAACTTTCGGTGATCAGTCGCTAACATACAGTTTCCCGGTTAATGTTCAATATGAGAACAAAACCGTTCAGGTCACTGAAGACCTTCCAGGTAAAAATTTCGAAAAAGGCACGTATTTCGTCAATGTATTTGACGGAAACGAATTGGTATCAAAGTCAAGTTTTGTACTGAGATAATCGTCATGATTATCGCGAGAAGCCCCGAATTTCGGGGCTTTTTTTATGAAATCAATTTTCCGGCGATATAAACCCGGCCGATTGGATTTGATCCGAAAGAGTAGGGGATTTCATTGTATGAATTCAATTCGGCCGTCATGATCAAATTTGCTTTCTTCCCGACGGTGATGCTGCCATGCGACCGCGATAATCCCATAGCGTATGCGGCATTGATCGTTGCGGCATTGATCGCTTCCTCGGGTGTCATCTTCATTTTGATGCAGGCAAGCGATACGACGAAATTCATATTCCCAGACGGCGATGAACCCGGATTAAAGTCGGTTGCCAGTGCAAGCGGAAGCCCGGCTGATATCATAGCCCTCGCCGGAGTATAAGGAATGCCCAGAAAAAATGAGCATGAAGGCAAGGCCACCGGCATTGTCGATGAATTTTTTAGTAGCGCAATGTCGGCATCATCAAGAACTTCAAGATGGTCTACAGACAAAGCATTGTTCTTTACGCCTGCTTCAACACCTCCAATAATATTGAATTGGTTGACATGGATTTTTGCAGGCAGCCCGTATTTTGAGCCGGCCGTGATGATGCGTTCGGTCTGCTCGACGGAAAAATATCCCTTTTCGCAAAAAACATCGATATAATCAGCGAGATTTTCAGTTCCAACAACCGGTAGCATTTCGTTGATGATCAAATCGACATATGCATCGGGATTCGATTTATATTCAGCAGGAAATGCATGCGCTGCAAGAAATGTCGCCTTTATTTCGGCGGGGTGCGTTTCCTTTAGTCGCCGGATGACGCGAAGCATTTTCAATTCCGATTCAAGCGTCAGGCCATAACCGGATTTTATTTCGACAGCACCCGAACCAAGCCGCATCACTTCATCGAGCCGTCTTTTCGATTGACGGTAGAGTTCATCTTCCGACGTTTCGCTGAGCTTTTTTGCAGAGTTCAGGATGCCGCCGCCGCGATTGGCAATCTCTTCGTAAGTCAGTCCGTTGATGCGGTCGACAAACTCCTGCTCGCGGTTTCCTGCATATACGATATGCGTATGACTGTCGCACCATGCGGGTAGCACGAACCTGTTCGAGGCATCGATGAAAGCATCCGCATTTTCCGGACATACGGGCATTGGGCCAAATCCTGCGATCAAATCATCCTCAATGATCAGGAAAGCATTTTCGACCATCGGCAAAACCGACATTTCATCGCCTGACAGTTTGTCGACATAATCTTCCCGAACCTGTAACAATCCTTTGATATTCCTGATAATTGTGCGCATTTCGATTTTTTTGTAAATGTAAAGTGGAAATTCAAAATCTCCTATCTTTATGACAAATTGAAAATTGTGCAAAGGATCAAGTACAAAAAAACCAGGCAATCCGACCCGAACTTATATGAATACACAGGCAATTACAGGCACGACGCTGTTTCGACGCAGTTATTCGTTTACAACGATGAAGGTTTTGAGGAATACCGCGATGTGCCGCTCGAAAAAGTCAAACATGAAATAGACGATCCTGCACAGGCCGGCGATGTAAAATGGCTTAATGTACACGGGCTTCACAATGTCGACTTCATTAAATCCATCGGTGAACTGATTGGTATCGAGAAACGCATCATCAGTGACATCCTGAATGTCACGCGGCGATCGCGAATGGAGGAACTTGATGATATGCTTTTTTTTAGCATCAAGTCCATCCTTCAAAAAGAAAATTCAGATGTGCTCGAAGTTGAACAGATCAGCTTTGTAATGAAGGACAATCTGCTTGTGTCGTTCCAGGAAAAGAAAAGTGATTTCTTTCCACATATCCGCGAACGAATCCGCACCCGCACAGGCATCGTCCGCAAAAAAAAGCAAGATTACCTGTTATACCTGATGCTCGATGCGGTCATGGACAACTTTTACATTACGCTTGAAAGTTATGAAGATCTGATCGAAAAGCTTGTAGATGATACCAAAGACGATCCTCAACAGGAAGTTTATCAAAAGATCGAGCGGAACCGCGCAAACCTCAATTTTCTAAAACGGTCGATCCTGCCATTAAGGGATGCATTGTATCATCTCAAAAGCATCCAGGAAGATGCGTCGTTCGAAACCATAGAGAAAGTGAATTTCACTTATTATTCCCGCCTTCATCAAAAGAGCCTCGAAATTTTGGATCAGATCGAATACGACATCACGCAGATGGAAAGCGCAGGAAACATCTTCTTTTCACTGCAAAGCCAGCGCATGAACCAGATCATGAAGACGCTGACGATCTTTTCGGTGATTTTCATGCCGCTGACATTCATTGTCGGTGTGTACGGGATGAATTTCGACAATATGCCGGAACTACATTCGAAAAATGGATATTACGTGGTGTGGATCATTATGATCGTTTCGGTGATTTTAATGACGATCTATTTCAGGCGTAAGAGGTGGTTTTAGCGTCTTCGGACGAGGATCAGTTCATTGAATTGCTCAAGTTTCGGAAGGACCGTAACTTCGAATTCATCCGGAAACTGCGAAGCATAGCAATCATTTTTCTTCTGATGCAGGTTGTCTAATACAATGGTATTGAATAAAATAAAGCCGTCTTTTTCGAGTCTTGATGCAGCTTCCAAAACAAACTCCGGATCGTATACGAATGATGGCATCACCTTGTCTTGAAAAATGTCTATAATGATCAGGTCGAATGTCCTGTTTGTTGATTTTATGAATTTAGCCGCATCCTCAATGACGAGTTGCACATTTGGGAGTTTGTCGAGTTGATAGTGTTTTTTTGCGAGTGAAATCACTTCCGGATCGATATCCACACCCGTTATCCCGCCTCTGAATTTTGCTTCATTCAATATGACTTTTATCACGCTTCCACCGGCAACGCCAAGCACAAGGATTTGATTCATTCGTGCAATCCGACTGAAACCGATCGCTTTTAACCCATGTCGCAGTACGCGTTCGAGGCTTCCATATGAATAATTTGCATTTTCTGAATCGAGCAGTAGTTTGCCGTTGACCCACGTCAGCTCAAGCGATTTACTGATATCCGATTCACTGCGATGGATCCGGATCGGGTAGATATAACTAAGCAGCCTTCGGATCATTTAAGATTTTTCCCAAAAATAAGCGATTAATCATAAATTTGCGGCGATGCAGCCTAAGCAAATTCTCTACAGATTTATTTTTTTTCGTTTGATGGGATGGCGCATCCGCGGCAATTTCGACCCTGAGATACGCAAATCGGTCCTGATGATCATTCCGCACACAAGCTGGATGGATTTTGTGATTGGCTTGTTTGCGCGCGGAATCATCGGGCTTGAGATGAATTATGTTGCGAAGAAGGAATTGTTCAAACCGCCGTTTGGATGGTGGTTTAGATGGATGGGCGGCGCACCGCTCGATCGGTCAGGTTCTTTGAATACGGTCGACGCCATTGTTCGCGTATTTGAGTCGAGGAAAATTTTCAGGATGGCGATCGCTTCTGAAGGTACACGAAAGAGAGTCAGTGAGTTAAAGACAGGCTTTTATTTCATCGCTTTAAAAGCAAACGTGCCAATAATTCCTGTTGCATTTGACTATAAAGCCAAAGAAGTAAGAATAGGAAATGCATTTTATCCATGCGGAAATTATCCCGACGACTTGAAGAAATTAGCCGTAAATTTCAATGGTGCCCAAGGCAGGTTCGCTGACCAGGGATATCAATTTTAGATATGGATTTCGACAGTTTATACAGGTCATATAAAACCAGTCTTTTTGGACGATACATCACGCTCGACCACGTGCGGCCATTGCTTACCGATGACCTGTTAATCATTGGGGAATCCGTTTTGGGTGAACAAATACCCGCGGTGAAGATTGGCGACGGAATGATCAAAATCCTCATTTGGTCGCAGATGCATGGCAATGAAAGTACGACCACGAAAGCCGTCATGGACCTCTTGTCGTTTCTGCGATCTGAACATCAGGACGCGGGTCGATTCAATCAACTGTTCACGCTTATGATCGTACCCATTTTAAATCCCGACGGTGCAAAAGCGTATACTCGTGAGAATTCGAATTCGATCGATCTGAATCGGGATTTTTTACAATTGACTGAACCTGAAAGCAAGGCGTTGGTGCAATTGTTTGAAGAGTTTCAGCCGGATTATTGTTTCAACATGCACGATCAGCGGACCATTTATGGGGTAGCGGATTCCGGAAAACCTGCAACAGTTTCATTTTTGGCACCTGCTTACAATGCCGAACGCGAATGGAATGACAACAGAAGTAAAGCTGCCAATGTAATTGCCGCGATGAACGATGTGCTGCAGGAAATCATTCCGGGTCAGGTCGGACGATTTGACGACAGCTTTAACATCAATTGTGCAGGCGATACGTTCCAGCATCGCGGATCATCGACGATACTTTTTGAGGCCGGACATTTTGCGGGCGATCTCGATCGGGAGGAGACAAGGCGCCTGATATTTATCGCTTTGCTCGCGGCGCTGACGGAAATTGGCAATGGCGTAAGTGTTCACAACAGATTAAAGAATTATTTGAATATTCCGCAAAATAAAATCAATTTTTACGACTTTGTCTATCAAAATGTAAACTTAAATTATGATGGTAATAAAATAATTACGAATTTTGCAGCTCAGATTCGCGAAGAGTTGACTGATGGCGAGATCCGCTTTATTGCTGAGATCGCTGAGACATCGATTTCAGGAAAAGTTTTCGGTCACCATACATACGTTGCGAATGGTGATGAGTTTTTCGGAGTCCGCCCAGAATCTCCGCTTACAGGTGAACCTGCAGATTTTAGAATTGGAAAGCAGGAGTTTGTCAACGGATCGCCACTGAAAGCCAGAATTTAAGTTAACCATTATATTATGAGCAAATTCCGCCTCGATGAGATCGATCACCAGATACTTGACATGCTGATCGACAATACACGCATACCTTTTACCGATATCGCCAAAAAATTACTGATCTCTGCCGGAACTGTCCACGTTCGCGTTAAGAAGATGGAAGACGCCGGAATCATCACCGGATCGTCATTGACGCTTGATTATGAGAAGCTTGGATATTCATTCATAGCCTATGTCGGTGTTTTCCTGAACAATACATCGCAAACGAAATTTGTCCTTGAACGGATCAATGAAATCCCATACGTCACTGTAGCGCACGTCACCACGGGTAAATTCAACATCTTTTGTAAGATCCGCGCTAAAGATACCAAACACGCGAAGGACGTCATCTTTATGATCGACGACATCGAAGGCGTTTACCGCACCGAAACGATGATCTCACTTGAAGAAAGCATCAACGACAAAAAACGCCTGATGCACACAATTTTCAAGAATATGTAATATAAGCCTCCATGTGGGGCTTTTTTTAATCAATATTATGCTTAAGAATCAACTTC
>CBDUBP010000095.1:0-8656 GCA_965365415.1 uncultured bacterium
CTATAGTATCGCAAGAATCCCGTCGATGTACGATCGCACGATTACTGTAAACGGTGTCTCGAAAGCCTTCGCGATGACCGGCTGGCGCATCGGCTATATCGGCGCTCCCGAATACATTGCAAAAGCCTGTACGAAAATGCAGGGCCAGATCACAAGCGGAGCCAACAGCATTGCGCAGCGTGCCACGATTGCAGCAGTGGAGGCAGATCCGTCGCAGATCAGATATATGGTGACCGAATTCCACAAACGGCGCGACCTCGTAGTCGGATTGCTTTCCGAAATCCCGGGATTGAAAGTCAATTGTCCCGAAGGTGCATTTTACCTTTTTCCCGATGTATCACATTTCTTTGGAAAGACACTGCGCGGCAAACTGATTCAGAACGCCGACGATTTTTCGATGTACCTGCTTTCAGAAGCCAATGTTGCAACGGTTACCGGCGAAGCATTTGGCAATCCGGATTGCATCCGTTTATCATATGCGACAAGCGAAGATCTTTTGGTGGAAGCTATCAGAAGGATAAAAGAAGTTCTCGCATAAGTTTTTTGGGCGTTCCCCTAAGCCTGCCCTTAAGAACGGGCACGGCTTAGCGTCAGGCTGTCCGTTACAAGTCCGCTCCCGATGGGATGCGGGCTTTCCTCTCCCATCCTTAACGCAAAGCAACTACTATGATACTGTATTCTAAAATTGAAGGTTCAGGTAAACCGCTTTTGATCCTTCACGGTTTCTTAGGCATGTCCGACAACTGGAAAACACTTGGATCGCAATATTCGGCCGATGGTTTTGAGGTCCACATGATCGACCTTCGCAACCACGGACGCAGTTTTCATTCTGAAGAATTTACGTATCAGGCAATGGCCGATGACATCTTGCAATACTGCAACCATCACGGTTTAAAGGAAATCTTTCTGATGGGTCATTCGATGGGCGGCAAGGTTGCGATGTTATTTGCGGCCCAGCATCCCGAATATGTATCCAAATTGATCGTAGCCGATATCGGTCCGCAGTCCTACCGCCCGCATCATGATGAGATATTGCAGGCACTGGCATCGGTCGATTTTAAAAAGGTCGATCAGCGTCAGGATGTCGACGAACTTCTTTCATCTGGAGTTCCTGATTTGGGCACCCGTCAATTCCTGATGAAAAGCCTCTATTGGAAAGAACCCGGAAAGCTTGCTTATCGTTTCAACCTCGATGCATTTTTGAAAAATCGCGATATCATTGGAGATGCGCTTCCTGAAAATGCAACGTTCGATAAACCGACGATGTTTATCAGCGGAGAAAATTCAAAATACGTTGAAAGCGAAGATCATCCTCTGATCAAAACTCATTTCCCCGATGTTCGATTTGAAGTGATCAAAAATGCGGGTCATTGGCTTCATGCCGAAAACCCGAAAGACTATTTTGCATCGACAACAGCATTTTTAAAAGCATAAAAAAAGCCCTTCAAATGAAGGGCTTTCTTATATCTGAAAACTAAATTAGTTTCTCATGATCTGCAATGTGTGCATCGCTCCCGCTGTATCTTTAGCACGTAGGATGTAAGCTCCTGTCGGCAAAGATGAAAGGTTGATCTCAACATTGTTCAAAGCGCTGAATTCTTTAGTGTAAACCTGCTTTCCAAGGAAATCAAACACAGCGATCTCAGTAATAGCAGAATTCGCATTTGCAACCTGCATGATTCCGTTTGAAGGGTTTGGTGTCGCAGTCAATTTACCGTTCGCAGCTGTGTTTTCACCGACTGCAAGAGATCCGACGAATTTAAAGATACCGCCTGTAGTCTCATCAACGTTAAAACCTGCAGTCCATCCAGTGCTTCCATCAAGGAACGCAACTTCACCTCTTTGCTCACCTGTGTCGATAGTAACCCAAGTTTCACCGTTATCGGTAGAGTAAGCAGATCCCGGAACTGCCGGAGCAGTCGCGTTAATTCCGGTTGCTACCAAAGTCGTTGTTCCAGGGATATAAGTCAGGATGCGGTTGTAACCACCGGTCCAAGGCGCAGCTGCAGTCCAGTTTGCACCACCGTCAAAAGTACGGTAAACGGAATACGTTGTTCCTGCATTGGCAGTAGCGAGGATCAAACCGGTATTGTTGTCGCTCATAACAAGGCTACCATTGACATTGGTAGAACCGAAGTCTGTGATTGGAGTATTAAACTTCTCCCAAGTAGCACCGTTATCAGTTGTACGAAGCAATTTTCCTTTGTTTGTAACAAGCCACAAGCTGTTTCCTGCAGCGACGTTTCCGCCGTTATATCCATACTCTCCACCAAGAGGGTTTGGAAGATCAGCACCCAATTGAGTCCAGGTAGCGCCTTGATCGGTGGTTCTCCAGATTTCAAATTCGCCAAGTCCGGGGCCGATTGGGTCACCCGCAGCGATTCCTGTGTTTGCATCGAAGAAATGAACCACGTTAAGGAATGATGCCAATGTACCTGCAGTTTGGAAAGCTTCAGGAACAACATCGAACCAAGACATTCCGCCGTCTTCAGTTTTAAATACTGAACCGAAACCTTCTGTTGGCACAAGTGCGCTTACAAAAGCAACATCGGCGCTGACCGGTGAAATGTTATTGATCTCCAACGTAGGGTTACCCATGTCAATGGTTCCGGGAACCCATGTTGCACCACCATCAGTGGTTTTTGTAAATTCCTGTACGTTTTCTCCATCACCTGAGCCATCGTAGGCAAGTGCCCAAACTGTGCTGGCATCGAGAATCTTAATCTCGCTGATGCCTCGGCTCGGCGCAAAAAAACCGGTATTCTGCTCGACCCACTCCTGTGAAATCGCAGTACCAGCAGCAAGAAGCGCAACCGAAAGTAAAAGTTTTTTCATCTTTTTTTATTTAATGGTTAATAATCGAACCTCAAAAATAATGATTTTACTCTCAAGTTTGAGCGCATCATCAAACGGAAATGTCAAAAAAAACTTAAATTTTAAATATCTCACCGTTAGTTTTACCTTTATGGAAAAATTGCCAATGAAATTGCTTTTGCGTATTTTACTGACTGCCATACTTGTAACGCTTCTGTCTTACATCATGCGCGGCGTTGTCGTCGACAGTTTCTGGACTGCCCTCATAGTGGCTGTTGTCCTTGGGATCCTGAATATTTTCATCAAACCGATCATTGTTATATTCACATTGCCCGTGACGATCTTTACATTAGGTCTGTTCCTGTTGGTGATCAACGCACTGATGATCCTGCTCTGTTCCGAAATTGTCGGAGGCTTTTCGATCGATTCGTTTTGGACGGCACTGCTTTTCAGCATCATCCTTTCGCTTTCGCAATCTCTGTTATTCAGGCTGACAGAGGACAAATAAACCATCTCGCAATGTTGGCAAACCAAATAAAAAGGCGTACTTTTGCCAGCCAAAATTCACACTTCAAATGAATATCAAAAGAACTGATATCGACGGCCAGAATGCAGTTGTAACCGTCGAAATTTCAAAAAGCGATTACGAAGCAAATGTCGAGAAAGTCATTACGAACTATCGCAAGAACGCCGTCATCCCGGGATTTCGAAAAGGCGCCGTTCCGTTGAGCCTCGTTAAGAAACAATATGGAAAGGCAATCCTGCTCGAGGAGGTCAACAAACTTCTGCAGGAAAACCTCAACAAATACATCCAGGACGAAAAACTTGATATCCTGGGCAACCCACTTCCCAAAAATACGGATGGCTTTAATTGGGATGCTGAAGATTTTTCATTTGAATTTGAGATCGGCCTTGCTCCGAAATTCGATATCGATCTTGGTGCGAAAAACGACATTACGCGGTACAAGATCATCGCCGACGAGAAAATGCTCGACAATCAAGTGATGCGGATCCGCAAGCAATATGGAAAACTTGTTTCTCAGTCGGAAATCACACGCGAATCCGACATTACGGGGACATTTAAAAATGAAGAGAAAGGAATCGATAATCACGCTACTTTTTCACTTGACATCTTTAAAGACGAAAAAACAACTGAAAAATTCATCGGGAAGAAAGCAGGCGACATCGTTACCTTAAGTACAAAAGGACTTTTCGATGACGACCACAAACTGATGGATTACCTTAAAGTTTCACATGATGATGTACACGGACTCGACATCGATGTTGAATTTATTATTGATGAAGTCAATGAAAGCGAGCCGGCAGAGCTGAACCAGGAACTGTTCGACAAGCTTTTTGGCCCCGGAAACATTTCATCGGAAGCGGAATTGAAGCAAAGGATCAAAGAAGATGCGGAGAAACAGTTCGCTTCACAATCCGACCAAAAGTTTTTGAACGATGTAACCGACTGGCTTCTTGAAACATCTAAATTCGAATTGCCTTCAGATTTTCTTAAAAGATGGCTTCAGACTGCCGGTGATAAAGAAATGACTCCTGAAGAAGCTGTCGCAGAATACGAAAAGTCGGAAAAAGGATTGCGTTACCAGCTTATCGAAGGCAAGCTGATGACCGATAATGATCTTCAGGTAACTTTTGAGGATCTGAAATCATACACATCGGAAATGATCAAAAGGCAAATGGCGCAGTTCGGACAGATGGATCCAAACGATTCGGATGTCGAAGGAATTGTCGCACGCGTGCTTTCAAATAAAGATGAAATCAAAAGGCTGAGCGAGCAGCTGATGAGCGAGAAAATGCTCAACTTATTCAAAGACAAGGTTTCAGCAACGGAAAAAGAAGTATCGTATGATGAATTCGTCAAAGAAATGTACGGCGAGTAATTAATCGAAAATATCCTATCTTTAACCCGTCAAAACAAGAACTTAACATCTTATAACCTATATGAATTACGGCAAGGAATTTAAAAAATACGCCACGAAACATCATGGTGTGAACAGCTTGTATTACGATAAGATCGTAGGACGGGTGACGCCTACCGGGATGACTCCGTATATTATAGAAGAAAGGCAATTGAACGTTTCCCAGCTCGACGTTTTTTCGAGGCTGATGATGGACAGGATTATCTTCCTGGGAACGGGCATCGACGACCAGATCGCGAACATTGTCCAGGCACAGCTCCTGTTTTTGGAAAGCGCCGATTCTTCGAAAGACATCCAGATATACATCAATTCACCGGGCGGAAGCGTTTACGCAGGACTCGGCATTTACGATACGATGCAATTCATCAAGCCTGATGTTGCAACGATTTGCACCGGAATGGCTGCCTCAATGGGCGCAGTCCTGCTTTGTGCGGGCGAAACAGGGAAAAGATCCGCTTTGCAGCATTCGCGCGTAATGATCCACCAGCCATCGGGCGGTGCTCAAGGTGTTGCGGCGGATATGGAGATCAACCTTCGTGAAATGCTGAAACTGAAAAATGAACTTTATTCTATCATATCACGCCACAGCGGTCAGACATTTGAGCGCGTCCACGCCGACAGCGACCGCGATTACTGGATGGTTGCCGAAGAAGCAAAAGCGTATGGAATGATCGATGAAGTATTGAAAAGAAGCTAAGAGAACTTTCTCAAATTACATCTAACCCCGGAACAATGGCTAAAGAAGTATTGGAATGTTCATTCTGCGGCAGGAAAAAACCTGAAACGAACCTTTTGATTGCCGGCATCAATGCGCACATTTGCGACCGATGCATCGAGCAGGCACACGGCATCGTACTGGAAGAACTCAAAACCAACGGCAATTCGAAATTGGTTGCCGACCTCATATTAAAACGCCCGAAAGAAATCAGGGCATTCCTTGATCAGTATGTCATCGGGCAGGACCAGACTAAAAAAGTCATGTCGGTTGCCGTCTACAATCACTACAAACGACTGATGCAGCAGCAATTCGATGACGATGTTGAAATCGAGAAAAGCAACATCATCATGGTCGGACAAACCGGGACGGGGAAAACGCTGGTTGCAAAAACCATCGCGAAAATGCTCGATGTCCCATTGGCTATCGTCGATGCGACGGTTCTGACAGAAGCAGGATATGTTGGTGAAGATGTTGAAAGTATCCTGACACGTTTGCTTCAGGCCGCCGACTACGATGTGGCAAAAGCCGAACGCGGGATCGTATTCATCGACGAGATCGACAAGATCGCACGCAAAAGCGACAACCCGTCAATTACCCGTGATGTGTCAGGCGAAGGCGTTCAGCAGGCATTACTGAAACTGCTTGAAGGAACCGTTGTCAACGTACCACCAAAAGGCGGACGTAAGCATCCCGACCAGAAATTCGTCGAAGTCAATACCCAAAACATCCTGTTCATAGCCGGCGGTGCATTCGACGGTATTGAACGTATCATCTCAAAACGACTCAACCGTCAGGCGGTCGGATATGGAACGTCGAAGAATTCGGATAATATCGACAAGGACAACCTCTTACAATATATCGTTCCAAAAGACATCAAGGATTTTGGATTGATTCCGGAGATCATAGGCCGTCTTCCGGTTCTGACGCACATGGATCCACTCGATCGCGAAACCCTTCGCGCCATTTTGACCGAGCCTAAAAATGCTCTTGTAAAGCAATATCACAAGCTTTTCCAGATGGACGATGTGGATTTCAACATTACTGAGGAAGCACTTGATTTCGTGGTCGACAAAGCTCTTGAATACAAACTCGGAGCGCGTGGTTTGAGGTCGCTTTGTGAAGCGATCCTAACTGATGCGATGTACGAACTTCCGGGAACAGACGAGAAAATATTGCGCATCGACAGGCATTATGCCGAGGACAGGCTCAACAAGAGTTTGCTTCAACGACTCAAAGCAGTATCTTAAATAAATAAAAAAGCCTTCAATTGAAGGCTTTTTTATTGGAGGAAGTGTCATGATAGACAACTGCGTCTGCCGATTTCTTATCAATGGCACATCGCCTTGGCCCGCAGCCCATTCTTTTCGGGCCGCATGATGCCAATAATACAACTGCGAGGAGCAACAGAGTAATTTTCTTCATTTAATTTTGGATGCCAACCTGCATCGATTTTAATTGTTCGAGATAATCCCGGCGATTGGACAAGCGTGGGATCTTGTGCTGGCCGCCGAGTTTGTCGTTCTCCTTGAGCCAGTCGTAAAACAGGTTTGGCCGGGCAACGTTCAGGATTAACGGATTGAGTGTCATATTATTGTAACGCTTGGCTTCATAATCTGAATTCAGGCTTTGAAGCGTTTCATCCAGAAGTCGTCGGAACGCTTCCAGATCGGCCGGCGCTTTGGTGAATTCGATCATCCATTCATGCGCTCCCTTCTCCTTTCCTTTCATGAATACCGGCGCGACAGTATAGTCGCTTATTTCCGCACCCGTTGCCGCACATGTCTTCGAAATGGCCTGATCGGTATTCTCAACCATCAATTCCTCGCCAAATACATTTATATGATGTTTGGTCCTTCCCGTAACCCTGATCCTGTATGGATCAAGAGACGTAAATCGGACCGTATCACCAATGAGGTAGCGCCACAATCCGGAATTCGTCGTGATGACGACAGCATAATTCTTATTCAGCGAAACCTCCGCCAATCGCACAACCTTTTGCTCGGGCGTGCCGAATGTATCCATCGGAATAAACTCATAGAAAATCCCATAGTCAAGCATTAAAAGCAGATCGGATGAATCATTCAGATCCTGGATCGCAAAGAATCCTTCCGAGGCGTTGTAGATCTCATAATATTTGAAATCGGCCTTCGGAACTATTTTCCGGTACTGTTCACGATATGGATCGAAACTCACGCCGCCATGAAAATAAACTTCAAGGTTTGGCCACACTTCAAGCAGATTCTCCCTGCCTGTTTCTTCCAGCACTTTATTTAGCAAAACCAGCATCCATGAGGGAACTCCCGCAAAACTCGTAACATTTTCGTTCAATGTCTCGCGGATGATCGCAGGGATTTTGGCCTCCCATTCGCTCATCAATGAGATACGGCTGCTTGGCGTACTGCTGAATTCCGCCCATACAGGCATGTTTTCGATCAGGATGGCCGACAGATCACCGAAAAATGTATTGTTGTCCTCGTAAATCTGTTTGCTTCCGCCAAGCCGCAAGCTTTTACCAATAAACAACTCCGAATTTTCATTGTTGTTCAGGTACAAACATAAAAGGTCTTTGCTTCCTTTGTAGTGGCAATCTTCCAGAGCCTGTTGGCTGACCGGAATAAATTTACTTTTTGCATTGGTCGTTCCGCTCGATTTCGCAAACCACTTGATCGTTGAATTCCAGAAAACATTCTGTTCGCCGCGGCGGGTCTGCTCGATCATCGGCTCCAGATCTTCGTATGCGGAAACGGGAACGCGTGATGAAAACGCTGTGTAAGACTGGATCGACCCAAAATCATACTTCCTTCCGATCACGGTATTTTCGGCCGATTTTAGAAGTTTCATCAGCAGTTCTTCCTGAACCTCATTCGGATACTTCAGAAAAAGCTCGATCTGGTGGATCCGCTGTTTCAGTACCCATGATGCGATTGAATTGATGATTGGAAAAGGCATAGTTTGAAGATGTGCTGTGATTGGCTAACTTTACCAAAAATAAGCAAATTTCAGTCTTACCAACAACTTTCGACAATGCAATATGAAGGCGTCCTGACTAAGATGGAAACCGAATTCGGAAAGCCGATCCAATACTACCTGATCTTCGATAACGGGTTTCTCAACCTCAACCAATTGCTCGGTAAAGAATTTGAGATCGACTGGCTCGGCTACAAATGCCTTCACTGCTCAAAAA
>CBDUBP010000096.1:0-8593 GCA_965365415.1 uncultured bacterium
TTTTCGAATCCCGCGCGTGCAGTTGGCACGATTGACGGCGGGAGCGAAGAAGAAAAGGTGTCGGTATTCAACAATGCGCTGCGCCATGTTATTTTTGGGATCGAGCTGTTTCCGCGCAAAGGTTTTAATCTGCGGCTGGGCTACAATTTCCGGCGTTCGGAAGAACTGCGTTTGCTTGAGCAGCGGAATTTCTCGGGACTATCGGTTGGATTTGGCCTTAAAGTCAACAAACTCAAATTCAACTATTCATATTCCCGATATACGCTTGCCGCAAATACAAGTCTTTTCGGGCTAACCATCAATTTTGGAGACGAATAATTTGGATCGAAAAATTACCATAGCGATCGACGGGTATTCATCCACAGGTAAAAGCACGCTTGCCAAGCAGCTTGCGGCTCACCTTGGTTATATCTATGTCGATACAGGTGCGATGTACCGCGCCGTCACCTATTTTGCGATGCAGAACGGCTATATCGACAATGATTTTTTTGACGTCGATACGCTAATACAAAGTCTTGATTCAATTTCCGTCTCATTCAAATTCAATCCTGAATTGGGTTTTGCCGAAGTCTATCTCAATGGGCAGAATGTCGAATCTGAAATCCGCACGATCGCCGTGTCGAATTTCGTAAGCCGCATCGCCGAGATTTCTGAAGTTCGCGCCAAACTTGTCGAGCAGCAAAAAGAAATGGGCAAAGACAAAGGCATTGTCATGGACGGTCGTGATATCGGAACCGTTGTTTTTCCTGATGCCGAGCTCAAGATCTTTATGACCGCAAGTCCGCAAACGCGTGCCCGGCGACGATTTGAAGAATTGAACCAAAAAGGCCATCGCGTGACTTTTGAAGAAGTGCTCAAAAATGTCGAAGACCGCGATTTCATCGATACCAATCGCAACGATTCGCCTTTGATGCAAGCGGATGACGCGATTGAACTCGACAATTCGAACATGACCAAGGAAGAACAATTCGAACGTGTTGTGGAACTTGTAAACAACATACTCCGGCAAGGCTGACATTCCGATTTTATTTTTAGATTTACCGCCAACAAAACAAAACCTATGAGCATTAAATTCAGGCTGACCATCATGAGCTTTCTCCAATTTTTTGTTTGGGGCGCGTGGCTGATAACCGTCGGCAATTACTGGTTCGGGACAAAGCAATGGAGCGGCGCTGAATTCGGCGCTATTTTTTCGACCCTTGGAATCTCATCGATCATCATGCCTGCTGTTACCGGAATCCTGGCCGACCGCTACATCAATGCGGAAAAGTTATACGGCATTCTTCATATTTTGGGAGGACTTGCATTGGCGTACATCCCAATGGTCGACAATCCGGCTGATTTCTTTTGGGTCATTCTTGCGGCAATGCTTTGCTACATGCCAACGATCTCACTGTCGAATTCTATTGCGTATACAATTTTGAAGAACAACGACTATGATGTGATCAAGGTTTTTCCGCCCATCCGTGTCTGGGGAACGATTGGATTTATCGTAGCGATGTGGATCACGAATTTAAGCGGCAATAAAGCTTCGGCGAATATGTTTTATATCGCAGCGGTTTCTGCGGTCATTCTTGGATTATACTCTTTTACGCTTCCAAAATGTGAGTGCGGCAAACCGAAAAATGCAACTATTGGTGAAGCGCTCGGGCTCGACGCGTTCAGGCTTTTTGCAAATTACAAGATAGCCCTGTTCTTTATATTTTCAATGTTCCTCGGTGCGGCGCTGCAATTGACGAACATGTATGGGGACACGTTTCTGTCTGATTTTGAAAAAGTTCCGCAATATGCCGATTCATTTGTAGTCAGATACTCGACGATCATCATGTCGATCTCGCAGATATCCGAGACGCTTTTTATTCTTGCAATCCCGTTTTTCCTAAAGAGATTCGGTATCAAACAAGTAATGCTGATCAGCATGTTTGCGTGGGTTTTAAGATTCGGATTGTTTGCATACGGTGATCCCGAAGGCGGATTATGGATGATCATCCTTTCATGCATCGTTTACGGGATGGCATTCGATTTCTTCAACATTTCAGGATCGCTTTTCGTGGAAACTACAACCAGCCCAAAGATCAGGGCGAGTGCGCAGGGATTGTTTATGATGATGACCAACGGATTCGGCGCCGTGCTCGGAAGTTCCGTCAGCGGATATGTGATCGACGCTTATTACACGACTTCGACTGGAAAAGACTGGCAGGGAATCTGGCTTGCGTTTGCGATTTACGCGCTGGTGATTGCAATCGCGTTTGCGGTGTTGTTTAAGCATAAGCATGAGCCGGAAATCTCTGACAAGTATTCTCATTAATAATAAACCCTTTCAGATTTAATGAAAGGGTTTATTTTGATGCTACAATATCTACTGTTTAATAAATCTCTCCACGCCAGAATTGCCATCCGAAATGTACCGTAACAGGTAGATTCCATTTTCAAAAGAAGATACATCAATACCTTCAGTGTACGATTCGCTGCTAAAGATTTGCTTTCCTGAAAGATCCGTGATGCTGATCAAACCAAGGTTATCATTTTGATTGTGAATGTATAAGACATCTTTTACGGGATTAGGGTAAAGCGCAGTTTTTGCCAGTTGATCAATCGACGTGCCTAGTGCACACTCTGTTTCATCATTTACAAATGTGCCGTCGCCTAAATTCCAAACGTCAGTATTGTTTAAATATGAAGCCTGCGCGTTGTCGACAAAGATGCATCCAAGGGCCGGGTTACTGTTGGTTATCACAGAATCAAAATTTTCGTTGTTCCCATTTCGCAGATCCAAGGTGGTTAATTGCGGATTAGAATAAATCTGTACTGATTTCACCAACGGATTTGTTGACAGGTCAATTTCAGTCAGGTTCGGATTGAACATAAACATAACACTTTGAAGCAAATTGTTTGCGGAAAATTCTATGCTTGTCGCTGGAATTGACGCAAGCTGTAAGCTTATTAACGCGGTGTTTTGGGAAAGGTTAACTGATGGAAATGCACCGCTTAACGTTAATCTTTCCAGCATTGTATTGCTGGTCAGGTCGATAGAGGACATTTGCGCACAAGCGATTTGTAAAATTTTAAGCGCAGTATTATTTTCGAGATTGAGCTCTGTCACCGCGGTTTGTCCTCCATAGCCCCAAATACCAAGTTCTTCGAGAATTGTATTTTCCGAGATATCAATATCACTGAGTAAATTGCCTTCAAGGATTAGTGAATTTAACAAAGGTGTAGCCGTACCGTTGAATTCGGTAATCGCATTTGACCTGATATGCAGCTTTTGCAAAAGCGGAATTTGGTCGAGGAAATCATCATTAGTAACAGGGTAATCCAATATTACATCGATCAGAAGCGGATTGTTTGAAAGATCCAGGGGCCCGACCGGTAGATCCATTGTTCTGATGTCGAGTTTTTCCAATACTGGATTGCCACCCAGAGCCACTTCTGTTACATTTCCGTAAAGTTTAAAATCAGTCAATTGTGTCAGCATCGAGATGTCGAAATTATAAACTTGGTCCCCATAAAAGCCGGACCCTAAGGTAAGTTTGGTCAATGCCGTGTTAGCCGACAGATCGAGATTGTTGACCGTGTTGCTATAAAAATCGAGAGTGGTCAATGCCGTGTTATTTGAAAGATCGATTGAAAGACCGGAGCCGGACACGTCCAGGGTAAGGGTCGTTAATGCAGTATTCTGCGACAAATCGAGGCTCTCGAGGGAGTAATTATATATTGAGAGTTCAGACAGTGATGTGAAATCTTCAATTCCTGTAACCGGCCCGATAAAAAAGAGTTCCAGCGATGTCACACCTGCAATATTGGCGGTCGGGACATAATTGTCCAGAATTGTATCGTAACCCAGATCAATGAGGGTCTGTTCAAATTCATCATTCGGAACATAGGTAACTTGCGAAAAGCCCGAAAATGATAATATTAAAAAGGTGAGTTGGTAAAAATAATTCATAATTAGGGATTAAGGTTTCCCAACAAATATACGATTATTAAAGGCTTACCGCTTCATCGCAAAGTGCCCTCGGTAACTTTTACCGTCCTCGCGGACCACGACGAACCAATAATCCGTCGACGGTAAAAGCCGGCCATTGAGTTTGCCATCCCAGCCCGGGCTGTCGATCCTGAATCCGGTTATTAATTTTCCATACCGGTCGAAGATGTAAGTCATCAGATTCGGCTCGGCTTCGGAAAATTTGACTTTCCAAAATTCATTATAACCATCGCCATTTGGCGTAAAGAATTTTGGATAATTGAGCAGCGCTACATCCTGCATGATCGTTCCGCAACTGCCTTCATCACGAACATAAACTGTGTAAAAACCCGGTAACAGATCATGGAATGTATTATCAGGCTGAAAATGGATGTTATCGAGCGAATAGTAATAATTTCCCGAGGCATTTTCCAGCAGGATCGTAATCGAATTATCATTGTCGGTCCAGTCGTCGGTGTCGATATGTTCGATAGTAGGCGGTAATGAAGGAAGAACTTCAATGATGACATTCGCGCTACAGATAATATCCCCATAATCTTTGGTCACAAGCAAAGAATATTGCCCTGGCGCAGAAACAGTAATATTCTGAGTCATCGCTCCGGTAGACCATGTATATGAATCGAATTCGTCGCCGCCCATAAGCGTAACCGTTTCCCCCGGGCAAATGCCATATACGGTATCTATGGCTGCCAAAGGGAATGGCCTGACGACCAGATCGAATGAGGTGATGTCGACACATGTATCATTATTATTGTACTCCATCCGTACAAAAATAGTTTTGCTTCCGCTTGTGATCGTGGATGGCAATTGGTTCTGTCCGGCTTCTGCCTCGGCCAAGGATGAATAATAAGTAATGGTATAATCTGATGCTGCCTGCCCGTTTAGCAATTCCGGATTGACTACGGTTAAATCAAATTCCTCGACGCCGTCGTTTGCCGCGTCATCACATATGATGATGTCTTCAGGCTGGGTGGCCTGCGCAAGCGATGGAAGCTGCGCGACATCCGAATCAGCCGTGGCAATATCACCACAATATTGCTGGACCTCAAAACTGTAGATGGCCTGTTCAAGACCGGTAAAAATATTGTTCGTTCCATTATCAATCACGAACGGAACACCGTCCTTATGTGTTATTTTATAAGTCAGAGGCGGCGCACCGTTGGTCAGTACTTTTACATCCGCAACTGCGCCATCGCATGTTACTTTTTGAAAACCTATGATTTCGAATTCACCGTCAAATTCAAACTCGTACATCGTTTCAATGCAGTTATTCTGATCCTGGCCTGAATTTCCGTCAGGGAACGACTCAGATCGCTTGATGATCCTGAAAGTGCCGAGAAAAGTGAGGTTGAGGGTCGTGAAATTATTCTGCAGAGGAAAGGAGTTCTGCACATTCGGCCAGGTGCCATCAGGGTAAACGACGCCGGTGTCGGGATGTCCCCAGGTATTTGTGAGGGGGTCATATTCCTGCAGCCAGAACGACTGTGAGACGCCGTTCGATTGGTGTTCAACGAGTAGATCGAATGCACCACAGTGAGCGATCAGTTCGAAATTACTGCTCGTTTCGGAATATCCGACGGCAATGTTGTCGGGCAAGACGTTTGTCTGTCCACAGTTGTCGGTGACGGTAAATGAATAGCTTCCGGGTGGGATCTCATTCATTGAAAAAACGCCGTCATTGATGTATGATGTGCCATTAAACGGAATCGGATGCGGAAATCCGGACGGCGCGGCGGTTACAATTACCGAAGTCAGCATCGTGTTGCTGCCACTGACACGGATTGATGCCTGACCGGAAGCACAATCAGGCCATCCGCTGAAAATTGCGGAGGTCGCAACGGGCGGCACATCGAAATCAGCATCGTATTCCTTGTCGCATTCATCGATAAGATGTACAACATAATGACCTTCACTGAGCGGATCGAGAACGACTATGCCATCTTCATTGATAAAAGCGGAAACATCATGCGGTAGTGGATGTGGATAGCTTGAAGGTGCGATCGTGACCACGGCGCTGACAATGACGTAGCCCGGAACTTCAATTTCAACTGTACTGATATTTGACTGACAGCCCGGATATGGCGAGATATTAACGACCGGTTCGATCGGCAGATCGGTAATTGTCGTCTGGCCTTCGGCTGTATGCCCGCACGCATCCGTGATCCGGATATGATAATCGCCCAGCGGAACAGGACTGCCTGCACCACCATAAGTGATGTTTCCGGTGTTGAATGGCCCGGGATGCGCCGAATTCAACTGTGTCGGATTAAAACCGGCCGGTGCGGAAATGATCTGGACAGTGATTGGAGCCAC
Organism: uncultured bacterium; assembly: GCA_965365415.1. GTDB lineage: Bacteria > Bacteroidota > Bacteroidia > Flavobacteriales > Flavobacteriaceae > Flavobacterium. The sequence continues at coordinate 6,299 of CBDUBP010000096.1, forward strand.
ATAATTCGATGCAGCGAGCGTCAGTTTGTATTCGCCGCATTCGACAAGTTCGGGCATGATCATCAATCCCAGTTTTTGATGGACTGCATTGTTGGGCTTCGACCACACTCGGCCACAGCCATCGATCACTGTGATATCATACGAGTAGGGCTGGTCGTAATAGAAAGGGATGATCTGCGCCGCCTCGTAAACACCGCCGGAGCCCGAAACGGTCTGCGAGAAATTGAGCGGCGCACCGTTGTTCGGCGGATAAACAATATAGTTTATCGTCAGCGGAAAAGGAATGTCGTCATTTGGCGTTGCCTGTATCGAATTGGCGACTACGATCTCGTTACACGAAGGCAGTTCCATGCTTGGAAAACTGACATTGCTGATCTCGAGGTCGACCGGATTAGAAATTAACGTATGTGTCTGTACCGGGCCGTTTCCGCAATCATCAAATGCGCGGATCAGGTACACTCCGGGAGCCAGGCCTGTAAAAACCGGAGATGACTGCAACGGTCTTGTTTCAGGCCCGGATATGATCTCATATTGTGCACCCGTTCCCGAAAGTATATTTACAGTAATGACGCCATCATTGCCGCAAATCGCCGGAGTGCTTGAGACTTCGTATGCGAATGGCGTGATCGCGTTGTTGATGACTGCATCGACGAATTCGGTTGTGGTAACGCCATTGCCCGTGTGCTCGGCGACAACGCGGTATGTTCCGGCAAACCGGCCGCCGAGGAAATTCGAGCTTTGTACCGCGATGGGTGTCGTAAGGTTCGGATGCTCGTAAATTTGGTAAAGGATCGATGCATTCGGAGCCGCATCAGGAACCGAAAAGGTCAGCGTACCATTGCCGAGGCAGGTTTCGTCGGTTGGTGTAACGGTCAGTGTAAAAAGCGGATTGGCAGCTGAAATAAAATTGACGAATAACACAATGAAAAGTATTGCCGTCCGACAGCCAAAAGTTTTCCCGGTTCGTTGCTGATGTATAAAATTTACCGGTGACATTTCATTTATTCGAAACGCCTAAGATAAGGAATTTTTCAGGTGCGTTTGCATTCAATGAGCATTGGTGCATGGTGATTGAGAATTGTGCGAAGCTTTTAGCTTTTAGCTTTTAGCTGTGAGCTATTAGACAACGGTAAATCCTCCATTATTGTTGCCGACAGTTTACAGTTGACAGTGTACAGTTTACGGTTGCATCCGGTGAAAATTAAAACCATAGAAATTACCAAAACCAAAACTTTATGTCGCCAAATTTTTTATATAGACCTTCAAGGACTTAAAGACCTTCGAGGACTTACAGACCTTCGAGGTTTATTGGTTTTTGAGTCGTTTTTACGATCTCATGCAGTACTAACCGGAGTCTCGATCGATGCGGTGGATATCCCGGCAGGCGCGTGAAGTACGGCAGCGCAAATCTTCGCCGAGAATGCTTTCGCCAGTTCGGCCTTTGGCCTCGGTTTAGGACAGTCCGACCTGATGAAAGGAAGGGCACGCCGTAACAGTTGGCGATATTTGTCAGCGGTCAGCTATCAGCTATCAGTAGTTTAAAGTTGGATATTATTCGGCAATTTAAGGTGGTTGTCTGCTGTTTCCGCTATTAAGCTAAAAGCTGACAGCTGACGGCTGAGAGTTCACAGCAAAAATCTCAACTATCACTTGTCAATTCTCAATTAATTGCCTACTTTTGCAGACCTTTTGGCGAAGGAGTTTCCATAAGGCATTCAAAAAAGAAAAAAAGTAAAACGCTCCTGGTTCGGATTCGCGTAAGAAACTCTGAACGAACAGGATACAAATTTTAATTATCAGCATGGCTGAACTAGAAAAAAATCAAGCAGAGTTTTTGGACAACTTCAACTGGCACAATTTCCAAGAGGGAATCGACGCTGTTGACGAAAAGAAACTTAAAGAGTTTGAAGAACTTGTTTCAAAAACTTTCATTGCTACAGATCAGGAAGAAGTTGTTGAAGGAACCGTCGTAAGGATCACTGACCGCGACGTGATCGTCGACATCAATGCGAAATCCGAAGGCGTTATCTCGCTTAACGAATTCCGTTACAACCCGGGTCTGAAAGTAGGCGACAAAGTAGAAGTCCTTATCGACGTCCGCGAGGACAAGACAGGCCAGCTTGTACTTTCACACAGAAAAGCACGTACCATCAAATCATGGGATCGCGTTATCGCGGCTCACGAAACTGGCGAAATCGTCAATGGTTTTGTGAAATGCCGTACCAAAGGCGGTATGATCGTAGACGTGTTCGGAATCGAGGCGTTCCTTCCGGGATCGCAGATCGATGTCAAGCC
>CBDUBP010000097.1:0-8582 GCA_965365415.1 uncultured bacterium
GTTGTGATGATTTCCGGCGCATATCCAAAAAAACTGGTCCGCAATTACCTCGAAGCGGGCGCAAACTACCTGATGAAAAAACCGACCGCTGCCGAATGGAAGCCCTCACTCGAAAAAGTGCTTGAAATTGACTGGCAGACTTTTCAGGCATACGCATAAAACTGCCCGTTTACGGTTCTTGAAACATCAGCAACAAGTTCATCGACAGTCAATTTGTTTGTATCAAATCCTTTGCTGCGTCCGCCATATGGCTGATAGCGAAACACGTTCGTCACCTTGAATAATCCGATTGTCGCAGTGCTGGTTGAAGCACCAAGATGCATGATGCCGCTGTCGGCTGCGATAAACAGGGAAGATGACGCAATTACCGCCGCGATCTCACGAATATCCGAGCTGTAAAGAGCCGGCTGATGTCCCAGCATCGATACATTTTCCCGGGGCAAGATTTCAAGGAAACTCCAATTATTTAAGTTTCGCTGCAACTTATCAAAAAATTCGGTCCACCATTCCTCAGGATAACATTTATTTCCGGTTGCATATGTGAACAGGCAGGCTGCGGGTTTTGAAAGATCTAAAAATTCGCCAAGTTTTTTCCGCCCATTTTCCAGTTCTTCAGGGGTTAGCCGGAGTGACATCAGTGGAATTTCCCGGAAATTATTCCCGAATCCCAGAGTGTTTCTGAAATTTAATATGGGCTGATGTGCTACGTGCTGATTCATCGAAAGTTTTGGGTTTATGCCATCGCCATATATTTTGGATTTCGACTTGACGATCGATGTTGCGATCCGGCCTGACGATGAAGATGCCGCTGCATTAATGACCAAATCGAATGATTTGCCGGCAATACACGACCAAACCTTCAGATAGTTGAACAGGTTCGGCCATGGCTTCTGTGGTAGCGAATAAATTTTGGACACTTGCGGAAAATTTCGAAAAATAATTTCTGCCGACGGGCCTTTTGCGAATATTTCTATTCTGGAATGAGGATAAACAGTTATTAATTCCTGGACCAGCGGTGTTATCAACAGCATGTTTCCCAACCGATGATTTGGCCGAAGCACCAAGATCCTGAGTTTTTGCCCGACAGGCGGAATAAATTCGTGCGATTTTCCGATCTTTCGTGTAAGCGTGTGCAGAATCTTTCGTCGATATGCATTGATGACATCCTTGAAAATCATTTCCGATCATTTTAATGCGTATTAAAGTTAGTACGAATGAACATGACTTTAGCATGGGTAGTAAATTTTAACAATTACCTCATATACAGCGGATTATATTTTTTTTTGCGGCGAGCCGGGTAGTGTGTGCGGGAGAATCTCAAAGCCTATATAATTTCTGCAGAAAGTGATGCTGATCCACGATTGGTTCAGGCGAAAATTAGGGATATGTCTGGGACGCTTTTATTTGTTTCTTATCAATTTTTCGAGTTGGTGCAAAAAAGCTGATTGTGTACCGTTTATCATGGTCAGGGCTTCGTCAGATGTAAACCATCCAATTTTATCAATTTCGGGAAAGTGTTGTATTTTTCCTGATTTTGGAGGCCATTCCATCTCGAAGTCATTGCTTCTAAAATTTGCTAAATCGACATCGCCTTCCAGTGCCCACGCCAATATTTCCTTGCCGGATTTCATCTTTACCGGATCCAGCGGTATAAACTTACCTTCAAGACGAAAGCCGGTCTCTTCTTCAAATTCGCGAACCGCTGCGTCGAGCGGATTTTCGGAGCCTACAAACTCTCCTTTTGGAATTGACCAGCTGCCAAGGTCTTTATTTTTCCAAAAGGGCCCGCCCGGATGAGCGAGGAGTATTCGAACACCATCATCCGCCTTTTTAAACAGTAAAATTCCTGCGCTGTGCTTCTTCATCTGAGATGTGGGAATTATATAAATTTCAGACTAAATAATGCAAATGATTGAGGTCGTTTTTTAAGTCCTTTGTAACAGGGTTTTCCTACCAATCGATTTAATCCTTTTTCGTTATGATCACTAACTACACAACCTCCGACAACCCTACATTTACCGTACATGACAAAGAGCTTCGCATCTGCCGGAACAAAAAGATCTACAATGTTTCGATCAACGATGTGACAAATATTTTCCTGAAGAAACGTAAACGCGGACTGATGTCGGCGTTTCTGGATTTAGGATTATTTATCGTTGAGAATATTTATGACCTTCATATCAATACCAAAGACAACCGCGAAATCAAGATCAAGATCAAATCATCTGAAAAGCAATATTTTCTTGAATTGATATCCTATATAAGGAAATTACGCAAGAACGGCACGCCCGCAGCACCGAAGATCTCTCAATTCAGTTAATCGGCTTTTTTACAGCAGCCATCAAGTTTTTCGTATGCTGATGGATCTGCTTTGACATCGTCAGCGTCATATCCAAGCTTTGATATTGCTGCACGGATCCGGTCGAGATCGGTTTTCCGTGTATTGTAATAGACGGTGAGGGTCATCGCTTTTTCATCCAATTCATACATCTGCAGTCCGTCGATATCGTAAATATTATCATTAAATAATTTACCGCACGTCTCGCATGCTTTGCAGTGGTCGCAATATATTGATGTCTGAATGACCGCTTTCTCAATTTTCTTCGCTTTTTGTGAAAATGCGGACATCGAGACGAACAGGGCGATAAGGATTAAAATTTTTTTCATAGGTAATAATTAATTATTCAATGTCCAGTGACCGCGTTCATATATCTGGTGACGCTGTTGAAACTGGCGGTATAAAATTACAAAGAGGGTGTTTCCTTTTTTTACGTAATACTGTGAAAAGCCGGGGAATGAAAAATATTGCGTCATCTCTTCAAATCCGGAAGCGGGCATCGTTTCGCGCAGGTGATTGATGTCCAATAGCTCGCCGATCGTAAAGGTTACACTTTGACCATGAGCGGAGGATTCGAAAACTTTCGACTCAAGATCTCCCTCATCGCCATCGTAAAGCAATTTAAATTTGATGCTCCTCATTAAGATATGATTACCTGCGCGACTAAGTTAGAATTTTTCGTGAAGAATCCGTATCAATTTCCGATGAGAAGCCTTAGTGATGTTATCGACTTCAAACTTCCGCTACATTTCCTTGTACAGGTTATCGCGCGTCAATTCAAATGAATGTTTTTATTTTCCAATGTTTCAATGCGCGATTCAAGCTGGTTGAAGTTCTGGATTATCCCGTGAATTGCGGTATTCATGCTTTGGAAACCTTCCATGATCGCTTTGATGCTTTCGGTTGTCGAATAGCCCATATTTGCGAGATTGCCGTTGAGTTCCATGATCGCGTGGGTGAGCTGCTGCTGTTTTTCTTCAATGTTCGCCAGTCTTTCTTCCATCAGATTGTTTTAACCGAATATAGCAAAAATTTGCCGCGGGATCAATCATTTTCTCTTTTGTGCTTCCTGTTCGCGGCGGGACAATTCGATGTATTTATTCCAGTTGCGGTCGTCTCCTTTTAGTTTGTAAGCCTGTGCGATGTTTCCCAGAACAACCGGGTCTTTAGGATTGATCTTTTCGGCTTTTCGAAGGTATTCAAGCGCACGGTCGTAATCTTTCCTGATCAGGTACGCGACTGAAATGTTTGAAAGGCTTCGGACATCTTCAGGATAATATTTAAGTATGGCTGCCGCGATCCGTTCCATATTGTCGACAAGCGCATCGTTTTCGGTTTCATAAAGCTGCGTTTGGTAGCTCTGGATCGAAGACAGCATGTATTCCTGAGCATCGGGTAATTGCGAATCGTTTGTCCATTTCCAGGCATTCTTATTGGCATTCGAATGATCGATCGCCGCAATGATTTCCGACGTAAATCCTTCATAGTCTTCAAGCAGGCCAAGGGCGTAGATCTTTCCAAAACGCATGTCGAGCCTGTCCGGGAATTTTGCAATTCCTTTGTCGATATAATTCAGTCCTTTTTTTGTCAGCCGCGCATCGTATTGCGTATTTGCATTGAGGTATCCTGGAGTTTTGCCCTCTGAATCTTTAAGTTCGAGACCTTCCTTGCCGTTGGAATTCTCATTGAGCGAAAGCAGGTCGTTCCGGCTTTTCGAAAAATAGTAATTGAAGTATGAGGTGTACAATTCGGGATCGTTGGCATTCGCTTTCTCCCAATCTTTCAATATCGTCAATTGCTTGACGGTATCCTTTTCGGTAAACGCCTGTCGGAATGAATTCCTGAAATTTTGTGCCTGAGTTCCGGAAGATATTATTAGCGCAAACAGCGCAATCGCATATTTCATAAGTAATTATTTATATCCGCCAAAAAAACAGCGGACCGTTAGATAACTGTTTTTCAGGAGGATTTATTATTAAGCCTTTCAACAATCGCAATGATTGCTGCGCCTGCGAGATACGCAATGATGTCGTTCCAGCTGAACGAACTTCCGAGGACAATGCGGAGCATCTTGGATTCGATTCCTGCCAGCCGCACAAAATCCAAGTATTGCAGGTATTCGATGAAGATAGCGAAAACGATTACGATCGCGATGGCATGATGGGTTTTAATCGCAAAAAATGTCCGAAGAAAGCAATATATCAGCATCACGACCAGCGTGTCGCCGAGATATGGACGGATAAAATCATCATTTACATAAAGAGCAATCAGGATTTCTGCAATCAGAAATGCGATTGTCAGCAGAAAATACTTCCGGCTGAAGATCATAACATGAGAAAGTTCAGATGCGATGCTTTCACTTTGCCGCGGTTTCAAACCATTCCTTCATGAGCTTCTCGTCGATATTGCCAGCATTTTTGAGTTTAATGTGTCGCATATCTTTGCCTGTTCCTTCGAGAAGCCCGTTGTCATCGCGCAGATTTGTATAATTGAAAAATCCGAGCGTCAGGTAGGCCTTCGCAGATTTGAAATACGCAAAATCCTTTGTCTTTTTAAAGACGGGGCGGCCCCATTTAAACTCCTCCGTCACGTCCGGCACGGCCTGATGAATGATATTTCGAAGCTTTTCCATCATTGCCTTTTGATCCGCCGGCGCATTATTGATGAATTCAGTTACCTGTGCATTCATGTTATGTTTTAATTTTTGATAAGTTTTTTGATGATGGCGATCTGGCCAAGATGGTAATGCGTATGTTCGATGATTCCGTGCAGATTGCGATAATATGAGCCATATTTTGGATCGGCCATGTCCTCTTCCAGACGGTTTTCGGGCAACGCTTCGACCAATGCTGCGAATGATTCCGCATCGGAATAAACTTTTTGAAGGAATGCGCTCCAATCTGCCTCCGATTCGATTGGCGGATGATCAAAACTGAATTTGTCGTGTGCATCAAGCGCTCCGCCACGCAAAACCTTTAGGACAGCATCGACAAAATAATGCGTATGGTAGACGAGGGTTGCAATCGTGTTGAGGTTGCTGATTTTTACCGTCGATTCCTGCCAAGTTACATCCGAGAGTGTGTCGCGAAGGTTGGAAAATGTCCAATTGCCTCCAAAGTGCACCTCACGGAAATGTTTTGCGATATTTTGGCTGATGTTCACCGGCTATAATGGATTGAACTTCAAACTTAAGAAAAATCGGCAAAGGGAATCTTTCAAATCGCCTTATATTTAGCCAAAATCAGATTTCATGTCCGCCAGTTATATCGTCGATGAGCAAATAGCCGACAAACTTTATTCAGTTCACGACATCATGTACAAGGATTTCGAACGATGCACGTTTACACGATGCGATTTCACCGATTGCGATTTCCTCGGGACGACATTTACCGATTGTGTTTTTGTGTCCTGCAATTTTAAGGAGGCGAAAATCAATTATGTTGCATTACGGGATGCGGAGTTCCGCGACTGCGATTTTACTCATGTCAACTTCGCGATGGTCGACAAGCTTCTTTTCGGGATATCCTTCTACGACTGTGTCCTTGATTATGCGAAATTCTATTCATTAAAACTCAAGGGAACCGTCTTTTCAAATTCACGGCTGGTTGCAGTGGATTTTATGGAAAGCGACCTGACCCAGGCATTGTTCGACAATTGCAATCTGCATAAAGCCGTTTTTATGAATACGATCGCCATCAAAACCGATTTTTCGACCAGCTACAATTTTACGATCGATCCGGAAAAAAATAAGCTTAAGCGTGCCATTTTCGCGCAATCCGGCTTAAAGGGATTATTGGCGAAACACGATCTCGTGGTTGTATGATCTTAATGTGGTGACGTCGGTTTAATCCGTAATGATTATTTTCCTCACCGCGAGCGATTTTCCATTTTTCATCAGTCGGAGGTAATATATCCCCGCATTGAGGTTCTCTCTGCGGATCGTCAATCCGTCATGCTGATTGTTTTCGATATCCCTGACAAGCTGCCCTAGCGAATTATAGATATGGCATGAAACGTTAGCAAGACTTTGGGTGGATGAGATTGTCATCTCGTCGTTGAATGGGTTAGGGGCGAAGCCTATTTGTGATATGTGTTCGACAGTTCCCAAACTGCTGCAATCCGTCTCGGTTACACCATTGGCCAATCCCCGATTATAGATGTATACAGAATTTTGCGAGCTGCATTCTAAGTAAAAAACAGGATCCGAAAAATACTGGAAACGGGCTAACAGCGGATGTTCTGAATTGCCGACGCCTTCGATCCAGACCTCGTTATAACCTAATCCGTCGAGGCGATTCAGATAAAAACGCTTGCGCTGACCGCCGAGAACATTAATATTTTCAATCGATTGAACCTCGTACATTTCTCCGTTGCTCAGTTCGATCATGCTTCCCGTTTCAAGCGTAAAATCCCAGAACAAAACGTCATTTCCGTCGATGTTCTTATAAACTTTACGCGCTACCACATCTTCGCGGATAAAGATCTCACTGCCCATGATCGGATCGACATATTTTTTATACGAATGCGCGCCAATGACGACATCGCCCTGGTCTTGGATTTCATAAGTGACCGCGCCGCCGAACGTTGCCATCGTCACGATCCAGCCGGAATCGCTGAGCATCGGATGATATTCCTGGGAAAATACGAATGATTGCGATAAAAAGAATAAGCCGAGGAGTACTTTTGTTTTCACTTTTTTTGATTTACGATCCTTAAAAGTAGAGAATAATTGAATCGCAAATCAAAGGAAGCCATCATTTTATCCGCCGATTAGAATTTGATAACCCCCGGCGAGCCAACGGGGTTAATCACTAAGAATTTGAAAGCGGGATCACGATTGAAATGAGCTGAACCTCGCAGGTCTGGTATTTAAAATACCCTTTTCATCCCTATGAAGTTGCCGTTGGAATCGAAATCAAGAGAAAGCAGGCTCGATTTAACGGCGCCATTTGCATCTTCGACGGAGTAAAGATTCGTCAGTCCCCAATCTTGTGATTCGGGATTATACGCCATTTTGATTTCGGCAGGAATGTATTTGTGCTCTAAATTGATCGTTCCCCGGATCTTTTTATTGGCGAACAGGATCATTTGGTTGATCTTATCAACACCGGTCTCGTTGAAGGCCTTCTGTTTACAGACTACACTCACCAGGACATCATTGATGCCGAAGCCATTTTCAACCCGGCATTGCATTTCCGAAACAAGCATCCGCCCGTCCGTTAATTTAAAATCCTTGATGTCCAAAAGTTTGTTCTCCGGTTGATGGCTCGCATTTTCGGCAGCTGCCGACGGGCCTTGGGTAAAATCATTCTGAGCTTGGCCAATCGAAATACTCAGCAGTAAAAGCAGGAATATGTTTCTCATAGGTATATTTTAATCGGGATTTGGGAAAAATCAAAACGCCCCGTTTCTCAAAATATTATCAGCTCATATTAACAATGGTGTTAAAATCAAGCGATTGCAAATGTAAAAAGCGGCTTTACAAATTACAGCTTGTGAAAAAAGATATGGGGCTACAACGATCCAAATCGGGATCAGGATCCATAGTTTGCCGCGCGAAATATCGTATTCTGCAATGAGCTGTCGCCACGAATTGCCCCGGAACCGTCCGAACCCGAATTCAAAGCACAGCGTTAAAAATAACCACAAAATTCCAATTGTCCAAGCCTCCTGATCGGATTTAGGCGGAAACAGCGCCACCACCCAAAATATATAAATGCCAAAAAGTAAGATCAATAGCAATGTCGAAAGCTGCCGGCCCACGAGTTCACCTGTGAATTTTTTATACCATTCACGTGCGCCGCCGTTCGCAATTGCGATGATCAGCATCGGGAACCAAAGCAGGAAATATTTAAGCATTTTAAAATACTAATTGGCCGAATTTCGTCCGGTGGACAGATTGAGCATCGGCGTGGCAGAACCTAAGGTCGTGGTTGGCAGTTCTCCGTTCCATTTGCTTGCTTTGATATATTCGACGTAAAGCGGCGTGAGTTCCTTTTGTTTTAACCGAAGTGCTTCGGCTTCCGAACTTGCCTCGATGACGACCGTTGCACTGTCGCCTTTTGCAACGGCGATCTTGCGCTGCGCATCGGCTGTTGCCGCCTTAGCCTGTGATTCGGATGTGATCGCGTCCTGGACCGCCTTGGCCTTGGCTTCGATCGATGCTACAATGCTCGGCGGAGGCTGGATGTTGGTACGGAGCTGAGAGATCGTGAACCATTTGCCGACACGTTTGTTGGCTTCA
>CBDUBP010000098.1:0-8578 GCA_965365415.1 uncultured bacterium
CCGCCACTACCGACGACGGCACCTTATATACCCGTCGTGCAAGAAAAAGGCTATACCGCGATACTGAGCGCGGCATGCTTGGCGGCGTATGTACCGGGCTCGGGCATTATTTCGGCATCGATGCGGTATGGATCAGACTTATATTTTTGATCCTGTTGTTCGGATTTGGAACCGGCTTCCTGGCTTATATCATTCTGTGGATCGCGATTCCTGCAGCCGTAACCACTACCGAAAAACTCGAAATGACGGGTGAGCCCGTAACGATCTCGAACATCGAGAAGAAAGTCCGCGAGGAATTCGAAAACGTCACCACGCGTTTTAAAGGAGCCGATTACGGGACCCAGGCGAAAACAGGTGCAGAACGTGTTGCCAGCGCAATCGGCGGAGTCTTTATGGCGATCTTCAAGATCTTCGCAAAAATCCTGGGTGTATTGATCATTGTCATTTCGGCCGCCACGCTGGTCGGAATGCTGATCGGATTGTTTACATTGGGATCTACATCGTTCATCGATGCGCCATGGCAGGATTATATTGACGCCGTCAATTATACAAACCTTCCGATGTGGTTTATCGCGTTGCTGTTCTTCTTTGCAGTCGGTATTCCGTTCTTCTTCCTATTCCTTCTAGGCCTGAAACTTCTGGTCAACAATGTGAAATCGATCGGAAGCGTAGCAAAATACACACTTCTCGCTGTCTGGCTGATCTGCGTTGCGGTTTTGATCGCACTCGGAATAAAGCAGGCAACCGAAATCGCGTATGATGGCAAAGAAGTCAAAAAGGAAATGATCACGCTGACTCCGACCGACACGCTGAAAGTCAGATTCCGCTACAATGATTTCCACGCCAAGGATTTTGATGAGCATCACGACTATTTCTTTACCCAGGATGAAAAAGGAAAAGAATTGATCTATTCGAATAACATCTATATCATGGTTCACAAGACTGATGAAAAGATGCCTTATATCCAAATAGAAAAAAGGGCCAAAGGACGTACGCTTACCGAGGCGAAAGAACGGGCTGAACGCATCCAGTACGGATACAAGATCGAAGGCAATACGATCATCCTCGACAATTACCTGATCACGCAGACGGCTAATAAATTCCGCGATCAGGAAGTTGAGATATTCTTGTACCTGCCGAAAGGAACGCTTTTCAAGCCCGACAGCAGCATGCAGAACTACGACTATTCCGACGATTGGTTCTTTAACCTCCATTATTCCGGCGAATATTTGTATCGTGTAGATGACAATCAGGTCAAATGCCTCGACTGTCCGCCGAACGAAAATGAATATGGTGATGTTCCGAACGGTTTCCCTACGGACAGCCTGCAAAGAGGGATGCATATCAGCATCGACAAACACAACATCCATATTTCTCCGCCGCCTGCACCGATGCACCCACCGCATCCGGATATGGAAGGAAGCAAGTTCAAACGTGATGAGAACGGAGTATTAATCAATATTGAATAGCCATGATCAAACTATTTCTATCAGTTGCGAGGATCGTCCTTGCCACAATTGTGGCTGTAATGTTTACAAGCTGCAGAATTGACGCCAATGCTGTTTCAGGCAGCGGAAAAGTCGTAACGCAAAACCGCGCGATCACTGAAGATTTCCATTCGGTTTCGGCTGAAGGCGGGCTTGACATCGTCATCGAGCAAAACCCCGAAAAAGCCGTCATCGTTGAAGCGGACGACAACATTCACCCGCACATTAAGACTTCGGTCGAAAATGGTGTCTTAATGATCAGTTCCGACAAAAATCAGTTCATCAATGTCAAATCAAAACGGGTCACCGTGAAAATGCCGATGATCAAATCGCTTGAAGCGAGCGCCGGCGTGACGATGACGACTTCGAAAATGATCAACACCGGGAAACTGAATGTGAGCTCCGGGAGCGGAAGTTCGATGAAGATTGAAGTCGAAGCCGATGAAATCATCTCCGAAACCAGCAGCGGAAGCCAAAATACGCTGATCGGAAAAGCCCTGAACCTCGACATTTCTTCATCGAGCGGCAGCGAAAACGATGCAGGCCGCCTGCTCGCAAATGACGTCAGGGCGCAGGCCTCCAGCGGCAGTTCAATTACTGTCAGCCCGTTGGTCAGCCTTGAAGGCGATGCATCAAGCGGCGCGTCGATCGGTTACCGCGGTTCACCAAAAAAAATTATTAAGGATGAAAGTTCGGGCGGAAGCGTTTCTGCAGAATGATCAAATCCCGGTTCGCCGGGATTTTTTTGTTACATATATGTTTGTAAATTCGTCGCTCGAACCAATTGACGATGAGCGGAATCCGAAAAAAAATCTCGTGGCTTTTAAAGCGGCATCCGCTGCTCTATTACATCCGCTTTGCTTTGATCTGCAAAAATTTTCGCGGAAACTGGGAAGATCTGCCAACATTCAATGATATCAATAGTAAAGAAGACGTCCCGGAAATTTTTTTCACGATCAACCGCGACATTACCTTTAACGAAAATGTGGATACTTTTGATAAAGCGCTCGATATCGCGCGACATATGAGAAAGATCATTAAAGGCGGCCGCGGACTCGGGCTCGCTTCGGACGAATCGTTGGAAACAATGATCAACGGCGGCGGCGGCATCTGCAGCGATTATTCACAGGTGTTCAATGTATTTTGCTTGATCAATGATATTAAAGTGCGCGAATGGGGACTCGTCGAAAAATTCTATAACCCGCTTTTAGGCCATACCGTCAATGAAGTCTTTTCGGAAAAATTTCAAAAATGGATGCTGATCGACGTCGGTAAGAACCTTTACTTCACACGTCAGAATGAAGAGCTGCCGCTGTCGGCGATAGAATTGTTCACCTATTTGCGGGAAGGAAATAAACTTGGATATGTGCATTTTTCCGACCATGTCTGCATCGATATGTATAAGATCGACCAGACCTACTCAAAGTACGCGATACCATTCCTGCATATCAATTACGACAATAAAATTTATGATCAATTCCTCCGGAAATACAGGAATTATCCCAATTTCGTCGCGAATGCGCTTATGATTCTCTCCGGCAAAAACTACAGGTTTCTATTTCCGATGGATAACTATCGCGACAAACTTCTGCACCGGTAAAATTATACCGCGATATTTCAGGATATTTCTATATTTGCGGCATGACCGTTTTCACAAAGCGACCTCTTCCTATTTTATTGCTTGCCTTTCTGATGAGCACGATGGTTGTGGCGCAGAAAAAAGAAAAGCTTAAAGGATCGCGGATCGTAACGACAACCCAAAAGGAAATTTCGGATTTTTCTAGCATCGAGGTTGAAGACAATATTGAAATATTCCTGACGCAGGGAAATAAATGCGAGCTCGAGATCGAAGCCGATGACAATCTTCATGATGCGATCATTTTGAACCAATCGGCCGGCAATCTGCGGATTTCAACCTCAAAAGATGTTTACGGTTCGAAAAAATTCAGCGTCAAGATCACATTCAATGATGATTTTAAGATGCTGATTGCAAAGGACGATTCTTATGTGACCGCGCTCACCGATATCAATCTTGCGAATTTTACCTATAAGACGTTCGGCAGCGCCAAGATCTTCTCCAATGTAAAAGCTACAACTTTTACCTTGATGCAAAACGACAAATCGAAGGCGGAACTGAATGTAACAGCCGACAATACGATGATCGAGCTCAATAAGAATGCACAACTGAAAGCGCTGATTGCGACACCCAAACTCAAACTCGACATGTATCTGAAGGCAATTGCCTCGGTCGAAGGCGATGTCGTCGATCTCAAGCTTCGGATAGACGGGAACACGAATTTCACGGGTAAAAACCTCACAGCGAAGAATGCCGAGATCATTTCGGAAGGAAATGCCAATGGAAGCCTGCATGTTGAAACGCGGGCGGTGCTTGAAGCGTCTGGCAAATCGGAAATTGAATTGTTCGGCGAACCTAAGATCGAGATCAGGAAATTCACCGATACGGCGTCACTTAGAAAAAGACTTTTAAAATAAAAATCCCGGCATGAACCGGGATTTTCTTTTATTCCAATGATACGAGATATCGTTCTGCATCAAGTGCCGCCATGCAACCTGTTCCGGCTGCAGTAACGGCCTGGCGGTATTCCTTATCCTGGACATCACCACAGGCGAAAACTCCGGGCAGGTTTGTCTTTGTCGATTTTCCATGAGTGATCAGATAACCTGTATCATCCATATCAAGCTGGCCTTTGAATATCTCAGTATTCGGTTTGTGGCCGATCGCGATAAAAAGCCCTGTAATTGCAATCTCGGATTTTTCGTTGGTAATATTGTTGTACATCTTTAGTCCTTCGACGACAGAATCGCCTACAACCTCTTCAACTTCGGTATTATAAAGGACTTTCAAATTTGGAGTATGGTTGACGCGGTGCTGCATTGCTTTTGAAGCGCGCATCGCATCTTTCCTGACGAGCATTGTGACGCTTTTGCAGATGTTCGCAAGATAAGTCGCTTCTTCAGCTGCGGTATCGCCCGCGCCGACGATGGCAACATCCTGACCTTTGTAAAAAAACCCATCGCAAACGGCGCATGCCGAAACGCCGCCGCCCCGAAGTTTCTGCTCACTTGGGAGTCCGAGGTATTTGGCCGTCGCACCTGTGGATATGATCACGGTATGCGCCAGGATTTCTTTGGTATTGTCGATGATCACCTTATGCCAGCCGCCGAGTTCGTGATGAAGCTGCACTGCGGTCACCATGCCGATGCGAACATCGGTCCCGAAGCGTTCCGCCTGCTGCTGAAGCTGGATCATCATTGTTGGCCCGTCGATTCCGTCAGGATACCCCGGGAAGTT
Source organism: uncultured bacterium (assembly GCA_965365415.1). GTDB lineage: Bacteria > Bacteroidota > Bacteroidia > Flavobacteriales > Flavobacteriaceae > Flavobacterium. The sequence continues at coordinate 4,801 of CBDUBP010000098.1, forward strand.
ATCGACTTCAGTTGTTGTGGTGAGCTGCCCGCCGGGTTCCATTCCGGTGTAAAGCACGGGATGCATGTCGGCACGCGCGGCATAGATCGCCGCAGTATAACCAGCCGGCCCTGAACCGACGATCAGGCATTTTATTTTTTCTATTTCCTGCATTTCAAATTGATTTTCGGTGCAAATGTAGTCAAATGAGATGGTAGGAAAAATTGATAATTATCAGTTTTAGCTATTTAAAAATAAATGTTGCATCGGTAAATTTTAATATTATCTTTGCAGTCCTTTTCGGGGTGTAGCGTAGCCCGGTCATCGCGCCTGGTTTGGGACCAGGAGGTCGCAGGTTCGAATCCTGCCACCCCGACGGACGAATCCTGTCAGCAGAGCTGGCGGGATTTTTTGTTTTAAAAAAAGCCGAGTTTCACTCGGGCATTTTTTAAAACAAAAAATCCCGGCGTTTGCGAAGCAACCGGAGGATTCGTCCGACTCACCCACCCACAGGATCACCGAAGGTAATCCAAGAAAGCGCCAAAGTGACAGAGCGCCAAAGTGACAAAGCTTGTGGCTGCTTGCAGAGAAGATTATTCTTCTAATCGTAAGTTTAGATAGTTTACGGGGTAGATGTTCAGATGTTCGTGCTTTGGAGCTTTGGTGCTTTGGTGCTTTCTCTCTTTGTCACTTTGTGACTTTGTCTCTTTGTTTCTTTGTCTCTTTGCACTTTCTCAGCCCTGATGGAAGCGGAAAGCTTGCGAGCGCCGCGGCAATTATATGCGCGGCGAGAACGGCGACCGGCGAAAGCCGATTTGAGCCGCAGCAAATAAGGCCGAGACGGAAGCAACTTGAGCGGACAGCAGGAACAGCTGCATAATGATCCGTACATTCGAACCCGAGTGCTTGCTAAAAATTTCTATTTTTGCCCCACGGGTTTTCATCCCGCATATAAATAAAACTCTATGCTGATTATTGGAATCGCAGGCGGTACGGGAAGTGGGAAAACGACCGTTGTACACCAGATCCTAAACGAACTTCCTCAGACCGAGGTTGGAATCATCCATCAGGATGCTTATTATAAGGACAACAGCCATTTATCGTATGATGAGCGTTCGTTGATCAATTTCGACCATCCGCGCGCGATCGATTTTGAGCTGATGGTGGCACATCTCAGGGATCTGAAGGCCGGAAAGGTCATTGACCAGCCCGTATATTCCTTCGTTACGCATAACCGCACCGACGATACCGTGACGACACATCCCCGAAAAGTGATGATCGTTGAAGGAATCCTCATTCTCGCCAGCCAGGAGCTTCGCGATATGTGCGACGTCAAGATCTTTGTACATGCCGATTCCGATGAGCGCCTGATCCGACGCCTGCGCCGCGACATTGCCGAGCGTGGCCGCGACATGGATGAAGTTTTAAACCGTTATCAGACGACCTTGAAACCGATGCACCAGCAGTTCATCGAACCGACGAAGGCCTATGCCGATATCATCATCCCGAATGACAAGTATAACACCGTTGCGATCGATGTGGTTAGGGCGGTGATCAATCAGAGGATTGCGTAGGGAGGAGATTTTGGATTTTGGATTTTAGATTTTAGATTTTAGATTTTAGAAGAAAGAATAAAAAAGAAAGAGGAAAGAAGAAAGAGTCAAAACATGAATAAGAACTGGTTACGATTCGTCAGCAACAAGTACGTTTGGGTACTGGTTTTTTTCATCGTCTGGATGCTGTTCCTCGACAATTATTCGTGGCTCAACCATCGCGTACTCAATAAGCAGATCGACGAACTCGAAGAGAACAAACGATATTATCAGGACGAGATCCGCAAAGACAGCGAGAACATCAAACTATTGAAGAATCCTGAGCAGATCGAGAAATATGCGCGCGAGAAATACTATATGAAACGCGACAGCGAAGACATTTATATCATCGAATTTGAAGGCGATACCGTGCCGAAACGCTAATCATGGGTAAATTATTCACAGAATTTTCGGGAGTCGATTCCAAACGCTGGAAGCAGCAGATCCAATATGAACTCAAAGGTGGCGATTATCAGGACCTTGTTTGGGAAAGCCCTGAAGGAATCAAGGTCCGTCCATTTTATCATGCTGATGAAGAGATGGCGCCATACTCAGTTTCAGGCCGCGGGCCATTTGCAATCTGCCAGGAGATCTTTGTTTTTGATGTCGACAAATCCGCAGCGCGCGCCATTGATTCGATAAATCGCGGTTCGGAGGAAATCCGGTTTATCATTCCCGATGCAAATACGGACATCAACAAACTTATCGCGGATCTTCCTCTTGAAACGGCACGTTATTTCGAACTGCGATTCTTGTCGGAAGATTGTATCCTGAAGCTTGACAATCTAGCAGCTGGAAGAAAAGTTTATTGCCTTGTCGATCCGATACATCAGCTGATGACCGACGGGAATTGGTTTCCGGGTGATGACAATCTTAAGATGATTTCCAGCCTGACGAAAAAGTGTACAAACATGTCTATGCTGTCTGTTGATGGCCGAATCTATCAGAACGCAGGAGCGAACATTGTTCAGCAGATCGCATATACGATTAGCCATCTGGTTGAATACCTTAATGAAGCGGAAAAATATCAAAACGAGATCGTCTTACAGCTATCTGTCGGAACCAACTATTTTTTCGAAATCGCGAAATTGCGTGCACTGCGGATATTATTCGCTTCTATTGCTTCGGAATTCGGAATTACCGCTGATTGTAAGATACTTGCTACGCCGACCAAACGAAACAAAACGCTTTATGATTACAACGTCAATATGCTCCGCACGACGACCGAATGCATGAGCGCGATTTTAGGAGGTTCCGATTCGATATCAAACCTGCCATACGACGCGATTTATCACAAAAGCAATGAGTTCGGCGAACGCATCGCGCGCAACCAATTGCTGATACTAAAGCATGAAAGTTACTTCGACAAAACGCTGAATGCCGCCGACGGCAGTTATTATATCGGGAACCTGACGGATCAGCTAGCGGAAAAGGCGTTGATCCTGATAAAGGAAATCGAGTCGGCCGGTGGATTTATTAAGCAATTAAAAGACGGAACGATCCAAAAGAAGATCATCGAATCTGCCGCCAAAGAACAATCGCACTTCGATTCAGGCAGCGAGATCCTTGTCGGGACAAACAAATACCCCAACAAAAACGACCGCATGTCGGACGATTTGGAGCTTTTTCCATTTGTAAAACACCACCCGCGAAAGACATTGATCACGCCGATCGCTGAAAAAAGGCTTGCAGAAAAAACGGAGCAGGAACGGCTTAATTCGGAAAAACCATGAGAAAGAACCTGCAGGACGTCAAGCTAATAAAGTTGAACTCGCAACCAGCTTCAAAAGACATGGATTTTGAAACGGCGGAAGGCATTGTGCTCAAGCCCCGCTATGGTGCGTCCGATCTTGAAAATTTGGAGCATCTGGATTTTGCTGCGGGTTTTCCTCCTTATTTACGGGGGCCATACGCAACGATGTACGTGCGGCGCCCATGGACAATCCGTCAATACGCCGGATTTTCGACCGCCGAGGAAAGCAACGCATTTTATCGCCGCAATCTGGCAGGCGGACAAAAAGGCCTGTCGGTCGCATTCGACCTGCCAACGCACCGCGGTTACGATTCCGATCATGAACGCGTCGTGGGTGACGTCGGAAAAGCAGGCGTGGCGATCGATACCGTGGAAGACATGAAGATCTTGTTCGATCAGATCCCGCTGAACGAAATGTCGGTTTCGATGACGATGAATGGTGCCGTGCTTCCAA
>CBDUBP010000099.1:0-8564 GCA_965365415.1 uncultured bacterium
GTTACAAGTCATTCAGCATTTTCGATATTTCATCAAGCTTTGGCGTCAGGATGATTTCGATACGCCGGTTCTTCGCTTTTCCATCAACTGTATTGTTCGATGCGAGCGGTGCGTATTCACTTCGGCCGGCAGCCGTAAGGTTTTGCCGCTGAATGCCTTTATTCTCGCTTAAAATGCTGACGATCGCAGTCGCACGTTTGGTCGACAGGTCCCAATTGTCTGCAATCGGTCCGGCTCCCTGATACGCATCATCGTCGGTATGCCCTTCGATCAGGACGGAAATATCGGGATTTGAAGCAAGGACTTTGCCGACTTCCACAACCGCGCGGCGGCCTTCCGAACCGACAGCCCAGCTACCCGAGCTGAACAATAGCTTGTTTTCCATCGAAACATAGACTTTCCCGTTCTTTTGCTGAACCGTCAGTCCTTTCCCTTCAAAGCTGTTCAGTGCTTTTGACAGCGTCTCCTTTAGTTTTTTCATGCTCGCATCTTTGGCGGCAACCATCGATTCAAGCTCATCGAGGCGACGGGAACTGGCTTCCAATTCGTTGCGAAGTTTATCGAGCCTGGCCTGTTCGGCGGCCAAAGCTTTTTCTTTTGCTTCCAATTGCGATAGAAGTTCACGGTTCTTGTTCATATTTGCCTGAAGTGCATCGTCGCTGTTTTTCTCCAGCGCCCTGTAAGATGACTGAAGCGTCTGCAGGTTCTTTTCCGATGTTGCAAGATCGTTGCGGTATTTGTTGCGTTCGGCTGTCAGTGCATTGATTTCCTCCGACATGTCGAGGCTTTGCGTTTCCAGCTGTGCTTTTTCCTGGCGAAGTGCATCAAGCTCGTCGGATAAGTTGCGATTCTCTTTTTTGAGGTCGGCGTACTTGCTTTCGAGTTCGTTGTAGATCTTCTTCGATACGCATGATGTCATCAATGCCAGAAGCAGAATCCCTGTTGAAAGCCGTTTGATCATTTTCATAGTTATAAAGGTTAAGGTTAAGTTCGATTTCCTAGCCCCGATGGCAGCGGCATCCTTTCGCTAAACCTGGCAGGTTTTTAAAACCTGGCAGGTTTGGCGAAAGATACAGCGAACAGCGGGAACAGCTTCAAAAAAATCATTTCAATTCCAGTACGATCGGGCAATGGTCCGAATGTTTGGCTTCTGGTAAAATCTCAGCATTGACGATACGGTCCTTTAAAGGTTCGGTGACGAGCGCGTAATCAAGGCGCCAACCTTTATTGTTTGCGCGCGCGTTGTTGAAATTGCTCCACCAGGTATAATTATGCGGCTCTTTGTTCACATGCCGGAAACTGTCGATGAACCCGTCGCCGATGAAATCATCAAACCAGGAACGTTCCTCGGGCAAAAATCCCGATACGCGAACATTTCGGATCGGATCATGAATATCGATCGCCTGATGGCAGATATTGTAATCTCCGCAAATGACCAAATTCGGACGATCCTTGCGCAAATCGGCAATGTAATTCCGAAGGTCGTCCATATACATGAATTTGTGTGGAATCCGTGCAGCATTTGTTCCCGAAGGCATGTAAAAACTCATCACGGACACATCGCCAAAATCGGCTCTTAGATTACGGCCTTCGAAATCCATGTGTTCGATTCCTGTTCCAAAAACAACATTGTCGGGTTTGATTTTAGACAGTATCGCAACACCGCTGTAGCCTTTCTTTTGGGCGGGAAACCAGAAGTGGTACGGAAAACCTGCAAGCTCAAAATCAAGACACGGGATCTGTTCCTGTACAGCTTTGATTTCCTGCAGGCAGATAACATCGGGATCGACACTTTGAAGCCACGAAATCAGGCCTTTATTGATGGCCGCACGAATTCCGTTTACGTTATAGGAAATGATCTTCATCGAGTGGTATGGTGAGCCAAAAGTAGTAAAAAAAGCATCATTCCAAAACCGCTTAAAAAATGACCAAAAACCCACGTCTGCCGTTGTTTGCAGGCAGATTTTTCTATCTTTGTCAGCTACCGAAACAAACGAACAATCAAATGGGTTTAGTCACCGCCAAGGAAGTTGCAAAGGCAATTAAAGCCGACAAATACGGCTTTTTTGGGACCTTCGCAGGCTGGCTGCTGATGAAAACCCTGCGAATCTCGCATCTGAACGATATCTATAACCGGAACAAGCATTTGAAGGATGTTGAATTCCTCAACGCGATCCTCGACGAGTTCCAGATCAAGTTCGAAATTCCCGAAGAAGATTTTAAAAGGCTGCCGAAAGAAGGCGCATACATTACGATTTCGAATCATCCCTTAGGCGGGATCGATGGCATTCTTCTGTTAAAGCTCATGCTTGAGCGCGAGCCGAATTTCAAGATCATTGCCAACTTCCTTTTGCACCGCATCGATCCGATGAAACCGTATATCATGCCGGTCAATCCGTTTGAGACGCATAAAGATGCAAAATCGAGCGTGCTGGGCATCAAGGAAACGCTGCGGCATTTAAGCGATGGCAAACCGCTGGGAATGTTTCCTGCCGGCGAAGTCTCCACGTATAAAGACGGGAGGCTTGTCGTCGATAAAAATTGGGAGGAAGGCGCGATCAAAGTCATCCGTAAAGCCCAGGTTCCCGTCGTACCGATTTATTTTCATGCAAAGAACAGCCAGTTCTTTTACTTTCTGTCACGCATCAGCGATACTTTCCGGACTGCCAAATTGCCTTCGGAATTATTCAGCCAAAAAGACCGCGTGATTAAAGTGAGGATTGGAAAGCCAATTCCCGTCAGCGAACAAAACGAACATCAGACACTTGAGGAATATTCGGCATTCCTGCGCCGAAAAACGTATATGCTCGCCAATGCGTTTGAAAAGGATGCGCCGTTCCTGCAGACGCCTACGCTGAAAATGCCTAAAAGTCCGAAGCAGATCGCGAATCCTGCGAATATCGAAAAGATGGTCCGCGAGATCGAGCAGTTGCGGCAGACGGATGCGCGTATGCTCCAAAGCAAGAATTATGAGGTGTTTTTCGCCGAGGCATCGAAGATCCCAAATATCCTGCATGAGATCGGACGTTTGCGAGAGGTGACTTTCCGCGAGGTCGGTGAGGGAACGAATGAATCGATCGACATTGATAAATACGACAAATATTATTATCACATGTTCCTGTGGGACGATGAAACGCAGAAGATTGCCGGTGCGTACCGGATGGGGTTGGGTTCCGAGATCTTTCCGAAATACGGCATCAGCGGATTTTATCTGCAGGAACTGTTCAGGTTCGAGCCCGAGGCGTTCGATATGATGTCGAAATCGATCGAAATGGGCCGCGCGTTCATCACAAAAGAATACCAGCAAAAACCGATGCCTTTATTCCTGCTCTGGAAAGGCATCGTACACACGACATTGCGTTATCCCGATCATAAATTCCTGATTGGTGGCGTGAGCATCAGCAACCAGTTTTCGGATTTTTCAAAATCGCTGATGATTGAGTTCATGAAGTCACATTACTATGATCCGTATGTCGCGCAGTATATCTATCCGAAAAAGGAATATAAGGTCAAATTAAAGGATGCCGACAAGGATTTCGTATTTAACGAAGCTGAATCGGATCTGAACAAGTTCGACAAGATCATCGACGAGATCGAGCCCGGAAGCCTCAGACTCCCGGTGCTCATCAAAAAGTACATCAAGCAGAACGCGCGGGTGATCGCGTTCAATGTCGACCCGCTATTCAACAACGCCGTCGACGGATTGATGTATATCAGGATTGCCGATCTGCCCGAGAGCACCGTAAAACCCGTTATGGAAGAGCTTCAGAAGGAACTCGAGCGGAAACTGGCCGAAAAAGGCGAGTGAATCTTTAAGATACTGCCGCCGCGCCAAAGATCGTAGCAAGCGTGCTGCCGACGATGATCAGGTAAACGATGCTGATCAAAGTGTAAACTCCCGAAATGGCTGTTCCGATGATCGACATGATATAACCTGCGTTAAGGGTTCCGTATCCTTCCCATTCGTCCGGACTCTGCGCGTAAAGTTTCTTTGATTTATTTCCCAGTACTAGTCCGATGATTCCAACGATAAGCCCTGCATAAAAGCACGAAAATACAATAGAGCAAATGCCCAGCACAAGAACGGCTGTGGTGTTGGGAAGCTGTGGTTTTGGGATAATGTTCATTGGTTTTGTTTTGGTTAGTGCGCCAAAAATAGATATTTTATTTAAATGCACTGTCGACCGGCTCCCAAAGTTCGATCTTATTGCCTTCTGGGTCCATGATCCAGCAGAATTTCCCGTAGTCGAATGATTGCATTTCACCGACCGCTTCTATTCCTTCCGCCTTAAGTGCCACAAGCAGATCTTCGAGATTTTGCACGCGGAAATTCTGCATAAACGGTTTCTCGGACGGATCGAGATATTTTGTTTCGTCCGAAAAGATCGACCATTGCGTCATGCCGTCATTCCCAGCCTGATCCTTCCACCAGAACGACCATCCGTAATCGTCAGTGTTGAGTCCGAGGTGATCTTTATACCACGCCATAAGCTGTTTCGGGTTTTTGGCTTTGAAGAAAAATCCGCCAATTCCTGTGACGCGTTTTTTTGGTGCTTCGGTTTTCTGCTCACCTGTTGAAAAATTGATGATTTTCTCAGCGATTACCGATGCCAGGCGCTCGTGGCTTTCAAATGTCCAGCCTGCAACATGTGGTGAAAGGACGACTTTATCGCAATGTATCAGATATTGAAGCGGCTCCGGGATCTGATCTTTTTCAAAAAGGCTTTCAAACGATAATTTTTCATATTCCAGGACGTCAAGCGCTGCGCCCAATATCTTTCCTGATTCGATTGCCGAAACAAGATCGGCTGTTACGACATTCTTACCACGACTGGTATTGATCAGCCAAAAAGGTTTTTCAAAACCTGAAATGAACTCAGCATCGATCATCTTATCGGTTTCAGGAGTCCACGGAACATGAAGGCTCAATACATCGGCGCGCTGCCTTATTTCGTTAAGCGTAACCTGGTTGGCATTGGAATCTCCGACGCCTTCAAGTATGTCGTGGAACAGAACTTCAACATCGAACCCTCGGAGTTTTTTGGCGAAAGCTTTTCCCATGTTGCCGTAGCCGATCAATCCAACGACTTTCCCGTCGAGCTCATGGCCACGATTGGATTCGCGGTTCCAATGTCCGCTGCGGATCTCACGATCTGCAATATTTATTTTGTTGAAAAGCGCCAAAAGCATCGCTAATGCATGTTCAGCAACTGCATTGCGGTTTCCTTCGGGTGCGGCAATCAGTTTGATGTTCTTCTCGGTCGCATAATCAACATCAATGCTTTCGAGTCCGGCGCCAACACGCGCGATGAACTTTAAATTCTTTGCAGCGTCGATAAATTGACGATCGATCTTAAATCGGCTGCGGATGACGATTCCGTCGAAGGACGCGATGATCTGCTCGATTTGTTCTTTTGATGATCTGTAATCCTCGTCGTTACTAAAACCCGCATCTGCAAGTTTTTGGATCAAATGCGGATGATTGCTGTCTAAATGAAGAATTCTCATGTGCGACAAATTTCAATTTTGTGTAAAAATACAATATTACGTCAGCGCATTAGCGGTTGCAGCGGCATCCTTTTTTTGCATGCGAAGCCCGGCGGAGCGATGTAAAAAAAGATACAGCGGAAGACGCGGCCCGCAGGGACACGAGGCTAAAGGCCGACTGCCCGCAGGGAAATGCCGAAATAATTGACAAGGGACAAGTGATAATTGATAATTAGAACCCGAGGATGAGTTTCGCAATCGAGAAGTAGATCAATATTCCGAAGATGTCGTTGCTTGTGGTAATGAACGGACCGGTGGCAAGCGCGGGGTCGATGCTGAAACGATCAAGTAACAAAGGGACAAATGTTCCGATGAGCGACGCGATAATGATCACAGATACCAGCGCAATCGTTACGATAATGCCGATGATAAAATCGACATTCAGTAAAAAGTGCGTCCCGACGAACAGGATCGCTGCGAGAATGAGTCCGTTTAAAAGACTGAGCGACACTTCCTTGACAAGCCGCCCGAACATCGTTCCGCTCAACGTATCGTTTGCCAGACCCTGAACGATGATCGCCGATGATTGTACGCCGACATTTCCGGCCATTGCCGCGATCAAAGGGGTAAAAAAGAACAGATTCCCATGTTCTTCCATTGCTTTGCCGAACAAACCAAGCACTTTTACCGATATAAATCCGCCGAGCAAAGCCAATACAAGCCATGGCAATCGGGCGCGCGTAAGCTCTAAAATGCTGTCGTCGGCTTCGACGTCCTGCGAGATACCTGCCGCGAGCTGGTAATCTTTGTCGGCTTCGTCCTTGATGACGTCGACAACGTCATCGATCGTGATCCTTCCTACAAGCCGTCCCATTTCGTCAATTACAGGAATCGCTTCGAGGTCATACTTCTGCATGATCCGCGCGACTTCGACGTCTTCGGTATCGACCTTGACGGAATTGACTTTAGGAATATAAACTTCTGAAATCGGTTTCTTGGTCGAACTGACCAGCAAATCTTTAAGCGACAATCGTCCTTTTAGCCGGTCTTCATCATCAACAACATAAATCGAATGTACGCGCGACACATTTTCGGCCTGGGCACGCATCTGTTTGACGCATGTCAGTACGCTCCAGTTTTCATTGACCTTGACGAGCTCTTTATGCATGAGTCCGCCCGCCGTATTCTCATTATACCGCAAAAGATCGACAATGTCTTTCGCGTGCTCCATGTCCTGAAGCTCGGAAATGACCTCTTCCTTGATTTCGGGAGACAGTTCGGAGATAATGTCGGCCGCATCATTGGTTTCAAGCTCATCGAGCTCTTCAGCAATCTCTTTTGGTGAAAGGCGTTCAAGGATGTCCTCACGCAAATCGTCTTCGAGTTCGAGCAGGATTTCGGCTGTCTGCTCGCTATCGAGAAGTTTGAAGATATAAGTTGCGTCGTCTACATCGAGTTCTTCGAGGATTTCTGCAATATCGGCGTGGTGCATGCCCGAGAGCAAAGCAATCAACTCGCGATCGTTGTTGTCGCCGATCAATAACTCCAGCTGCTGGATGAGATCCTTGCTTATTTTAAACTCCATCGGCTTCGATTTTTACTGCCAACGCAATAAATTCTGCGACGCCGAGCTGTTCGGGACGCTGTGCAAAGATAACGTCTTCACGCAAACTTTCGGATAAATTTAAACCGCGCAGGCTGTTCCGCAAGGTTTTCCGTCGCTGATTGAACGCCGTCTTGACAATCGTAAAGAAAAGTTTCTCATTGCATGGAAGCGTAAAATTTTCCTTTCGCGTCAGTCGCAAAACACCGGATTTGACTTTCGGCGGCGGAGTAAAAACCGTCTCGCTCACGGTAAACAGATATTCGGCATCGTAAAAGGCCTGTACCAGAACCGACAGGATGCCATAGGCCTTGCTTCCTTCTTTTTCGCAAATCCGTTCTGCAACTTCTTTTTGGAACATTCCCGAAAATTCCGGGATGCGATGCCTGAATTCGAGCATCCGAAACACGATCTGTGTAGATATGTTGTATGGAAAATTTCCAATGATCGCGAAGGGCGCGCCGTCAAACAAAAGATTGATGTTGTATTTGAGGAAATCGCCGGCAATGATCTTACCTTCGAGTTTGGGATAATTCTGTTCGAGGTAACGAACGGACTCGCTGTCGATCTCGATCACGTGGGTATCGATGGGCTTATCGAGAAGGTATTTGGTGAGAACGCCCATTCCGGGACCGATCTCGAGCACGAATTCGTATCCCTGAAAGCTTAACGTGCCGGAGATTTTTCGGGCTGTATTTTCATCATTGAGAAAATGCTGCCCAAGATGTTTTTTGGCTTTAACCTTATCCATAGTTCGGAAATTATTCAGGAAAGCCTGAGATGTTATATTGCTTTGTGATCGCTGATGACCTGAAGCTCGGTTCGGAACGACACAACGCCATCGCCGAATTTCTTACGTGTTTCCTCGCGAAGCCGTGGCGCATCTTCCGCATAATATTTTTCGAGTGTCGCCATACAATCCGTATAGAATTGGACCGAATAGGTCACGCCACCCATTTCCTCATCAACCAAAACCTTGACCAGCCTGGCTTTCATGAATTTTCCCGTTGCAATCATTTCGGGAATATGCGTGTGCTGCATCCAGTCGAGCCATTGCTCATGAAGGTCTTCCCGGATATTCGATGTGACATTATAGATGATCATAACCCCTATTTAAAGATTTGTATCCCCGCGCAATTGGCGGTACTTCTTTCGCGCTTCAACGAAGTAAATGCTGTCCTGATGATTAAAAATGACTTTCTCGTAAAGTGCTTTTGCCTTTTCGACGTCTTTTACAACACGATTTTGAATCTCGGCGGAAAAATATAATGCTTCGTCAACATATATTCCTTCAGCATGATTGTCGATAATGGTTTGATATTGTGTTAGCGCCCGACTGTAATCTGCAGCCTTTTCGTGAATCTTGCCGATCCTGAGTAAAGTCACCGCTTCAATTTCCTCGCCTTTATGCTCTTTTATAATCGACTCGAATTGTGCGAGTGCGTCGCTGTTTTTATTTTGATACAGGAGATAG
>CBDUBP010000100.1:0-8487 GCA_965365415.1 uncultured bacterium
CGGATAATATGGAGATGATAATGATCAGCGCCGCCGCAAGCATTGCGATAAAAAAGATCCGTTTAAGAAGTGTCGTCGCCGAAAAATAATATCCACAGAAGAACACGAAGAATACGAAGGCAAAGAACACGGCGCTCCAGGCCCAGCAATTGTATTTCAGCATTCCGGTAAAGCTTTTCAGCATCGCGCTGAAGCCGACTTCGGGAACTTCTTTAACCTCATCGATCATCATCTTTTGAGCGAACCCAAGCTTGTTCTCAACGTCATTGTTTCCGGGGTCAAGCAAAAGGGCTTTTTCATAATTGTAGATCGCCGGCGCAATGCGGTTCATCTTGTAATAAGCGTTTCCAAGGTTGTAATATAAGTCGGCTGAGTGCATCTTTTTTGAAGTAATGATCGACTCATACTGTTCTGCAGCTTTGGCGAATTGCTCTTTTCGGTACGATTCATTTGCCTGCTCGAATAATTTCGACGCATCCTGCGCCATCGCCTGAACCGAAATCAGCAATATGTAAAACCATTTTCTCATGTCAATTGGCGTTCAAGATCGGTTATTACTTTGACGGCGCGCTCATAATCGTATTCAATTCCTGTTTGCGACGAAGGCGTATAACGGGCGAGTTCGCAGCTTTCCATCAAACCCATGAATTGCGAAACCGACTCATGGTTCGCTTTGTTGGTAAGGATCTCTCGGATTCGTTCCTTGCTCATTTCCGACGTCTCGATATGCAGCCGCGCTTTCAGGAAATTGTGCATCGACCTTTCAAGCGCAACATAGAATTGTTCCTTATTTCCGAGCGAATTCTTGGCTTCTGCAAGATATTTCTTCGCGAGCCTGTCGGATTTCCTGATCTTTTGTCCATGAACATCGCGATCGATCGCTTCTTTGCGTTTCCGGAAGAAAACCAGCAGCGGAATGCACAAAAATGGAAGTGCCAACAGCGTATAGAACAATGCCGATCCGAAAAAGTCCGGTTTGCTGACAGGTTGAAGATTCGTTTTTAATTTTATGAATTTGAATTGATCCTGGCTCGCAACTTCTGTTTTCTGCGGAGAAGTTGTCGGCGCGGCCGCCGATGCATTGTTGATCGGTCCGTCCATGACATTGATCATAATTTCTGGAGATGTGATCGTTTTGTATCTGCCCGCTTTTGGATCAAAATAGGAAAATGACATCGGCTGGATCGGATATTTCCCTTTGAATTGCGGAATGATGGTATAACTGTCGCTGATGCGGCCTGACATTCCCGATAAAGGTGTAGACACATTTTCCTTATGGACCGGATCGTACATTTCCAAGGCGGCAGGAACGACAGGTTTTGGGAGGTTGAAAAGCTTAAGATTTCCTGAGCCGGACACACTGACGACAAGATCGAGTGATTCCCCGTTCTTCAGGTTGGTTTTAGAAGGACTTACTTTAAAGTCAAAATTCCCGACAGCGCCCGAAAAATCTGCTGGTTTCCCGGCTTCAGGCAAGGGTTTTACATTGATCGTCCGCGCACCTGCCGAGACGCGTTTGTGATCCTGGATCGCTATGATCTGCCCAAAGATCGTACGCCGGTTCGACGGAAGTTCGACATCGATATCAAGAGACAGCGGTTCTATTTCGAGTTTACCCGATTTTTGGGGATATAGTACCGTCTTTCTCAAAACTACATATCGATAACGTTCTCCATTGTATCGGCCTTCCTCTACCTGAAGCTGTTTGATATCGATATTCTGGCTCCAGAAATCATTGTATTTCGGCTTGTCGAGTTCACGCCAATTGGTGATTCCGATGTTATAGCTGAAATAAAGTTTGTAAACGACTGTGATCGGCTCGTTGATAAACGGGTTTGTTTTGGATACATCGGCAACAAGATGAAGCGCGTCGTCGGTAGAAACCTGCGCAATATCATTTGGATCGCGCGGCTGCTCAACCGCCGCCGTTACAGTGATCCTTATAGGGTTGGTCTTATAGATCTGCCCGTCGATCTCAACCATTGCCTGTTTGATGGTAAGCGTGCCGCGCTGCGTTGGCATCAGATAATACGAATATGCTTTTTGGAATGAGCTTCTTCCATTGACCCACGACTGACTTACCTGCTGGCTCGGTCCCGCAATGACCCTGAAACCGTCAAATGAAGGCGGCACAAAATTGTCGCCATCTGCATTCATGGTAAAATCGACGCGCAGACGCTCATTGAGGCCAAGCTTTTCCTTGCTTGCTTTGGCCTCAAAATCGACCTGGGCCATCGCCTGGACGCTGATCAATAATATGAAAATCAGTTTTTTCATTGCGCTTTTACCAATCTTTTTCTGTTTCAACCGGACGGGCTTTCACTTTCTTCGCGTTCACCTTATCCTGGATTTTTTTCTCTTCATTGTTCACGGCCTCCAACAGGTTTTGCAAACGTTCCTTCGAAATCCCGCTTTGCGGCTTGGGTTGCGGCTGCTGCTTCGGCTGGTCGGGTTTTCCCTGTTTTTTATCATCCTTTGGTTTGCCGTCCTTGTCTTTATCCTTGTCGCCTTTATCCTTTTGGTCGTCCTTTTTCTTGTCGTCCTTTTTGTCCTTCTTATCGTCCTTCTTGTCTTTTTTGTCGTCTTTCTTGTCCTTCGGCGGCGGATTCTCCTTCAGCATCTTTTTTGCAAGCGCGTAGTTGTACCGAGTTTCCTCATCAGATGGATTATTTCGCAATGCATTTTTATAAGCCTCAACCGCGCCTGCGTAATCCTTCTCTTTCATCAGCACATTTCCGAGATTATGAAAAGCTTTGTGTTTCTGTTCATGCGTCGTCGCATTCTTCATCGACTTTAAAAACATCGATTTTGATTCTGACGCCTGTCCCTGGCGATAAATGGAAGTCCCCAGATTGTATGCGGCTGCGGCATTTGTACGAGATTTCGATTGTGATATCCGATATTCAGCTTCAGCCATCGAATAATTCCTGTCTTCAAATTCATCGTTGCCCCGCGAAAGATGCGCATCTTTTTCCTGCGCCGCGACCGGCACCGAGATAATCATCGCAAAATAAATCATCAGCCTTTTCATGATTCCTTTTCATTAAATAAATTGAGCTTTTGGAGCCATGCCGTCTTCTTTTCCAACAAGAAAACGTCAATAAAAAGCAGCAAAAACGCGAGCCCGACAAACCATTGAAATTGCGATTGAAAGTCGGCCATCTGCGTGCTCTCAAACTCATTCCTCTCAATATTTTCAAGCGCGTTCTTCATGTAATCAAGAACTTTTTTGGTGTTTGCGCCATCAACATAACCGCCTTTTGTGCTCCTGGCAATTTCCTCGAGGACTTCGCGGTTCAATTTCGTTACGACAACCTGATTCTGCCGGTCGCGCTTAAAACTTTCGACGACGCCGTTTTGCCTGATTGGAATCGGGCCGCCGGCAGGAGTTCCAACGCCAATCGTAATTATCTTCAATCCGGACTTTTTTGCTTCCGCAGCCGCGTCTTCAGCACCTTCCGAATGATCTTCCCCATCGGAGATCATCACAAGAAGCTTACTTGTTTTGCTGTCTTTCTCAAAATAGCCATTCGCCATCTCAATTGCCTCTCCTAACGATGTTCCCTGCGACGAGACCATATCGGTGTTGATGTTCTGAAGGTACATCTTTGCCACTCCATAGTCGGTCGTAATCGGCAAAACCGGGAATGCACTTCCGGCATACGCGACGATTCCGATCCGGTCGCCCGCTAATTTGTTGATGATCTGCGAAACGAGCTGCTTGGTTTTCTCGAGCCTGCTCGGCGCAACATCTTCCGCGAGCATGCTTTTGGAAACGTCGATTGCGAATACTATGTCGATTCCTTCCCGCTTGACGGTTTCCATCTTCGTCCCGATCTGCGGATTGACAAGCCCAATGATCAAAAAGCCCAAAGCCGTCAGGGCAATTGCGAATTTCAAAATCGTTTTGAACAGTGAGCGTTCCGGCATCAGTTTCCTGACAAGTGCAAGATCACCAAACTCCTTTTGTTTCCGCCTTTTCCAGTAGAGATTATACAAGAATATCAATGTCAGCACCGGAAGCGCAAACAGCAAATACAAGTATATTTTCTCCTCGAGTTGATACATCAGATAAAATTTCTAAAAAGCGTATTTCGCAAAGTGATCTCAATCAGCAGCAGCAACCCGGCGATCAAAAGGAATGGCCGGTATTTTTCGTCGTAATCATAAAATTTCAACTCCTCGATTTCGGTCGTTTCCAGCTTATTGATCTCATCATAGATCGCTTTCAATCGCGTATTGCTGGTTGCCCGGAAATATTTCCCTTCCGTTTTTCTGGCGATGCTTTTCATCAGTTCCTGATCGATCTCGACGGGCATCATCCTGAAAATGAAATCGCCATTTGGAGCGAGTGCGTAAGGAAATTCAGCCATTCCGTTTGTCCCAATTCCGATCGTATAGACTTTTATTCCATATTCCCGTGCAATATCGGATGCCATTTCGGGTTCAATTGTTCCGGCGTTGTTCACACCATCGGTAAGCAAAATGATGATCTTGCTTTTTGCTTTGCTGTTTTTCAACCGGTTTACAGCCGTTGCCAATCCCATTCCGATCGCCGTTCCATCCTGGAGTATCCGCTCATATTTAATTTCCGACAATGCCGTCGCCAAAATTCCTTTATCGGTCGTAACCGGGGTTTTGGTATACGCTTCACCCGCATATAAAACGAGCCCGATACGGTCGTTCGGCCGGCTTTCAACAAAATTTGCCGCGACCTTTTTCAAAGCCGACAGCCTGTTTGGCTTCAGGTCGCGGGCAAGCATACTGCTCGAAACGTCAATCGCCATCACGATATCAATCCCTTTTGTGGTTTTCGTTTGGTTGCTGACATCAACCGTACGTGGCCGGGCCATTGCGACGATCATAAACGATAAGGCTAAAATCCGCATGACAAACAGTATCGGCTTCAGTTTCGGCAAAAATGAATTAGCCATTTTGAATGCACCTAGCGAACTGATTTTAAGCGTTGCGGCCTGCTGCTTCCTTTTCCATATATGCCATGCGACCAGGATCGGAAGTGTAAGAAACAACCAGAAGAATTCGGGATGCATAAATGTGATCTTGTCCATCATTGCGCTCCGATTTGAAGTTCCACCGAAGAGATCACACGCTCCAAAATTTCCTGTCCGGATTCGTCGCCTTCTTCGTGTGCGACAAAAACCTGCTGCAGCCCTTGGTCCTGCTTAAAATACAGCATTTCATAATACAGTTTGCTGCTTCGTTTGGCAAACCCATCCAGTACTGCCATTGTTCCATAAGCACGTATTCCGGATATTCCGGCCTTTGTGGTAAATTCTTCTTTTTTGACCAAAATGTTTTGGGCTCCTTTCGCTTCCCAGTCTTTAATGCTTCCTTCAACAACCAGATCGAGATTGACATCGGTCGTATCTTTGAACTTGTTTGTCGAAACCAAGATGTAAACTTCATCGGTCAATCCGCCAAAACCAAACATCTGAAATTCTTTGAGAACCGCAATTGATTTTGGATCCATGATCTTATTTGCATCAAGCCTTGTCAACACTTTCGGCGTTTCAATGGCGACCGACGGATTTCCATATTCGCTGTAGATCCACTCACCTTTCAGCAGTTTCTCAGTCCGGCTGTTGAATATGCTGTTGTAACCGAGTTCATCCAAAATAAGCGATGCTGCAAGGAATGCCGCTGCAAGTCCAAGGAAAATTCCAATCGCCCGCCTGCGTTCCCTGCGTTTTTTCTCTTTTAATTTCTGAAGCCTGATCCTTTCCTGAAGCAATTCATCTTCGTCGTCAGGTTCATCCGGGATCGCGCTGTTGATGGTGACAAGGGTGCTCTCGATCTTTTTCCGGTCGTCGGCGATCTCGTATTCAAGCGGACGTTCTTTGGCAAATTTGACAAGATCCGCCTGAAACAAAACTTTTTCAAGATTGGCCACTGTTTCGGGAGTCAGAGAAATATTCTTTTTGACAGATGCAAGTCTTAATTTTTCGATCAACTCAGATGTTGTGCTTTCCATCGCGGGAATATGTACCGCTTCTTCAATGAACGTCCTTGCAATGTCGGTCAGTTCGCTGTAATACGCCTTTACCTCACCCTTCTGTACCAGTTCCTTTCTTTCGAGCTGCTGTAATAACACCGTCGCTTTTTCAATTGGTGTCTTATAGATTTCTTCCTCCTGTTTTGGTTTGCGATGTTTCCTCCAATACTGATATCCAAAATATCCTACGGTGGCCACAATGACCAAGATCAAAATATAGATCCACCAATTGTTATCTCCATCTGCACGCACCACATCTTTGATATCGTAAAGTTTCTGTTTCAGCGTATCGACGGGTACATTTGAAACTTCGACTTTGATGCTGTCGGAAAAAAACGTCTGATTTCCAACTTTCACCGGCAGCCTTGGTATCGTGTACTTTCCCGAGTCGAACTGCGTCAATCCATACTTTTTGATCAGTTCATGGATTTTGTCTTTTTTGACCGTATCGATAGGGTAAGAACGTATCACTTCGAGTGCTCCAAAAGCTTTTCCTTTTGGAAAAATCACCGTTTGCGACGTATCAGCTGTCGTTTTAAGAGTCAGTGTAAACTGTGCGCCTATTTTATTCCTTGTCGTATCGATGCTGGTTTTGACACCCGTCTGTGCGTGGCACAAAAATCCGGTCAGCATCAGTAATAACAAGGCAAATTTCTTCATTAACTTCAATTTATGCACGTGCTTTAAAATAGCCTAGCAGCTTTGTTACATAACTTTCATCGACACGGCTGCTGACGGTTCCAGCGCCGCATTTATTAAAAATGTCCCTGAAATACGTCACTTTTTGCTGGTAATTCTTTTCGTACTGAATGCGTACCGACTTCGAACCGGTATCCACCAGCATGATTTCACCGGTTTCGGCATCCGACATCGGAACCATACCGATATTTGGAATGTTCTCTTCGCGCGAATCGTAAACCCTGATACCTGTGATATCGTGCTTTTTCGATCCGATCTTCAGCGTCTGTTCATATGAATCTTCGACCATGAAATCGGAAATCACAAAAACAATCGCCTTCTTTTTCATCACACCCGACAAAAACCGCAATGCCTGCGATAAATCCGTCCGCCGGCTTTTAGGCGTAAATTCAATCAATTCGCGGATAATCCGAAGCACATGCGATTTGCCTTTCTTGGGCGGAATATACAGTTCGATCTGGTCTGAAAATAAAATCAGCCCGATCTTATCATTATTTTGTGTCGCAGAAAATGCCAATGTCGCCGCAATTTCGGTGACAATTTCACTTTTCAGCTGGCTTTGCGTGCCAAAAGCTTCGGAACCGCTGACATCAACCATAAGGATCATTGTCAGCTCCCGCTCCTCCTCAAAGACCTTTACATAGGGCTCATTATATTTCGCTGTGACATTCCAGTCGATTGCGCGAACGTCATCACCAAACTGGTATTGACGGACTTCACTGAATGTCATCCCGCGGCCTTTAAAAGACGTGTGGTATTCCCCGGAAAAGATGTGATCGCTCAGCCGTCGTGTTTTAATCTCGATCTTGCGTACTTTCTTGAGCAGTTCTTTTGTTTCCATCAGCAGTTGAGAGTTAAGAATGTAGATTCAAGATCGAAGATTTGGGATCTTGCTTCTTTTCTCTTGCTTCCTTGCCATTCTTCATCATGGTACTTCGACCTCGTTGACAATTTTATTGATGATGTCGACCGAGGTAACATTCTCAGCTTCGGCTTCGTACGTGACACCGATCCTGTGGCGAAGCACATCGTGAACGACGGCGCGTACATCTTCGGGAATCACATAGCCGCGGCGCTTGATGAACGCATAACATTTCGCGGCGGACGCAAGGTTGATGCTTCCGCGCGGCGACGCTCCAAAACTGATAAGCGGCTTGATCTTTTCGAGTTTGTATTTTTCCGGAAACCTTGTCGCAAATATGATATCAAGAATATACTTTTCGATCTTCTCATCCATGTAAACGTCGCGGACCGCCTGTTGGGCGCGGAGTATCTGGTCGGTTGAAACAACGGGATTGACTTTTTCAAAGCCACCTTTAAGATTCTGACGGATGACGAGCCTTTCCTCATCCATTTTCGGATAATCGATCACGGTCTTAAGCATGAACCTGTCGACCTGCGCTTCAGGAAGCGGATAGGTTCCTTCCTGTTCGATCGGGTTTTGGGTCGCCAGGACAAGGAAAGGTTTATCGAGCTTAAAAGATGTGTCGCCAATGGTGACCTGCTTTTCCTGCATGGCTTCGAGCAGTGCCGACTGTACTTTTGCCGGCGCGCGGTTAATCTCGTCCGCAAGGACAAAATTCGCGAAGATCGGTCCCTTTTTTATGGTGAATTCGCTTTGTTTGATGTTGTAGATCATCGTTCCGACAACATCGGCGGGCAAAAGATCGGGAGTAAACTGGATCCGGCTGAATGATCCCTGGACTGCCTGTGATAAAGTGTTGATGGCAAGGGTTTTCGCCAGGCCCGGAATGCCTTCCAGCAAAATATGCCCG
>CBDUBP010000101.1:0-8433 GCA_965365415.1 uncultured bacterium
CCCGCCGGCCGATTCCAAAGAAACACGTAGCATCAATATTATCGCGGTTAATGAAAAAGTTGCGGTTGCGGTCGAAAGTATGCAAAAAAACATGATGAGCAAAAACATCACGTTTACACTTAAAGTACTCGATGTTGCGACCGGAAACCTTTTATTTGAGCGTGAATTCGACAAGAATAATAAACCCCGATGGATCACAAATGCTTTTCTGTCGGATGATGATACGCTGGTCTTCATGGGCCAGTATTTCAAGGAAGGTGACAGCATGATTGATGACCAAAGCATTGGGCTGTTTGCGGAAGTTATCGATTTGTCTGGCAATACCTTGACGGAAAATTACATAAGCTGGCGTGAAGACGTTTCAAAATTGATGAAAGTCACCGACGGAAAAGTAGACGACAAAGGTTATGTCTATTTCCATAACATGGTTCGCACGTCGGCCAATGAATATTTCGCGATCGGGGAATACTATACGAAAGCCTTTGGTCCGCTGACCATTACGGATGCTGTCATCTTTAAATTCAATTCCGATTTTAAACTGGTGGAAATCAAGGAATTTCCAAAAGGAAAATCAAAAGCACGCGGAGCAAATCCTTTTGTGAGCCCGCAACTAAACGCACACATAATGAAAGCATTGGGCGCGTTCGATTATCAATACACTCAGACCGATCCGAACAATGGCAGATTCTATGCATGTTTTGTAGATTTTGAACGGATGGAAAAAGGAAAGGGAAAGAATGCGTTCAAAACGATCATCTACGACGAAGGCGAACTTTCCGAAGACAAATTCTATCTTACATCAAACGATAAGGAAATCATACCGATGCCGGCAAAGGCGGGAAATGTCCTGCTGCTCGAGTATGATAAAAAAGGGAAAGAGATCAGTCTGCATTTCGAAAAACTGAACATTAAATAATCAACAGATAATCTCCTTCAAATGAAGCCTGATATTGAATCACGGACGGACCTCGAAAGGTTAATGGCGGATTTTTACGCGCGCTTGCTCAATGACGATTCGATCAGTTACATTTTTACCGATGTCGCGAAGATCGACCTTGAAAAACACTTGCCGAAGATCACGGATTTCTGGGAGCAGGTGGTATTCAATACAGGGAATTACCGCGCCAATGTGATGCAGATCCATCAGGAATTAAGCAGACAGGAGCCATTCACAGAAACGCATTTCAATACATGGCTGGGCCATTTTGATATGGTGGTCGACGAAAAATTCTCAGGGGAGAACGCAGAAAAAATTAAAACCAGGGCTTTATCCATCGCAACAATGATGAAGCTTAAAACACTTTATCGCAGTTAAAATTTGCCATTTAGAACGAAAAATCATAAATTTAAATCGGACGAATAACCACTTTAATGAATATCAAAATCACCGGATCGGGCAGTTACATTCCTGAGGTTACGGTTCTGAATACAGATTTTGCAGGCCACGAATTCCTCGGTGAAGACGGTACGGCCTTACCCACTCCGAACGATTTGATCATCAGCAAGTTCAAGGACATCACCGGTATCGAGGAACGCCGTTATGCAGAGAAGAATCTCGTTACTTCCGATATTGCATTTTTAGCGGCCCGGCGCGCCATTGAAAGTTCAGGGATTGATCAGGAAACCCTTGACTATATCATTCTTGCACACAATTTCGGCGATATGCGACATGGGGCGATACAAGGTGATACCGTTCCGAGCCTTGCCACGCGCGTCAAAAATAAACTCGGGATCAAAAATCCGAAATGTGTGGCGTACGATCTGTTGTTCGGATGCCCGGGATGGATCGAAGGTGTGCTTCAGGCGAATGCATTCATCAAATCCGGTATGGCCAGTCGATGCCTTGTTATTGGCGCAGAGACATTATCGCGCGTGGTCGACAAGCACGACCGCGATTCGATGATCTATTCAGATGGTGCGGGCGCAACAATCATTGAAGGAACAAATGAAAACGAAGGCGTTCTGGCATGGGAAAGTGCCACTTTTGCCCAGGAGGAAGCCGGATTCCTGTTCTTCGGCAATTCATACAATAAGAATCTTGACCCTGACGTCCGCTATATCAAAATGCATGGCCGAAAGATCTATGAATTCGCATTAAATCAGGTGCCGGCGGCAATGAAGAGCTGTCTTGAAAAAAGCGGAATCCATATTTCGGATGTCAAAAAGATCCTGATCCATCAGGCAAACGAAAAGATGGACGAGGCAATCATCAACAGGTTTTACAAACTATTTGATCAGCCCACGCCAAAAGACATCATGCCAATGAGCATCCACAAACTCGGTAACAGCAGCGTGGCGACCGTACCGACGCTATTCGATCTGATGGTCCGCGGCCAGCTTGGCGAACAATTGCTTTATAAAGGTGATGTCATTTTGCTTGCATCGGTGGGCGCGGGAATGAACATCAATGCGATCGTTTATAGGTATTGATCTTTGAGGATTTGTTTATCTGTTTATTTGTTTATTTGAATTCTTAAATTTTCAAGTTTCTTCCTCATTATCTTTGCGGCTAATCCCAAACCATGTACGAACACGTTTATCCGGACAAACGGTTCCGGCTCACACTGGAATTTTTGAAAAAGCATGTTTCAACTGCTGAGAAAATCCTTGATCTCGGTGTTGTGAATCCGTTTTCCGAAATTATGAAAAACGAAGGATTTACGGTGAGCAACACTTCGGGGGAAGACCTCGACCGCGACCAAACTTCGTTACAAAATGGGGAATACGACGTTGTGACGGCTTTTGAGATTTTTGAGCATCTGCTGAATCCGTTCACCGTACTGGAAAATTTAAAATGCGATAAGCTTCTGATCTCGGTTCCGATGCGATTATGGTTTTCACCCGCATATCGCAGCAAGACCGATCCGTGGGACAGGCATTATCACGAATTTGAAGATTGGCAGCTGGATTGGCTATTGGAAAAAACGGGCTGGAAGATCGTGGATCGGAAGAAGTGGACGAACCCGGTCGGAAAATTTGGGGTCAGGCCATTGCTACGTCGAATTTCCAACCGATACTATTTAGTATATGCCGTACGCGATCAGGCGAAACTGCAATCGCCATCACCATAGTTCAAGGTTATCCCCGAAAAATCATCAATTTCAAAAGCCTTGGAAATAATCGAATGCTTCACTTTTTTTCTGGTGTAAAGAAAAATTCCGGATCGTTTTAATTCTGCTGCAAGTTTTCCATCATAAGTGATGACTTCCTTCGCGTGCAGTCGGACACAATGCAGTTTCACGATATCAGCGATTGTCCGTGGATGCTTAAGATCATAATAGGCATAAAGAATTTTGAGCGTTCGATCGCGCTTCTGCAAAACCAAAAATCCGATGCATTTATCACCCCGCACAACCTTGATCAGAAATATCGAGAAAGTATAATCATACATCGAAAACTCATATCTTTCTTTTTTCGTCAACTCCATTAATGGCGCTTCGACAACCCAATGATATGTCGACAGCCACCGAAAAAACTCCGTATTCTTCGGCGAAATATGCGCATTATTCATTGCTTTTATCAGCGATTCACATTCCTGATCAGGTGCGTCAAGATACTCAAGCGTAATTTCTTTTAAGCGATTCCTGAGGTTAGAAAAAATGACGCGTTGCCGCAATGAGTAAACTGCATTGATCGATCCATCGAAAATCTTCAGTATTGGGCTTGCCCACCGCAAATTTGGTTTGACGACCGGGACCAATTCAGCAAGATGGCTTTTTAAAACCGCTTTGATGCCCTCACTCTTTTTCAGGTCGTAAAAATATCCGGACTTATCATAAACGCGCTTTGCACTCGGCGTAAATTGCGAAATTCCGATCTTGCCATTCTGCGCTTCATACATGGCATTTAAAATGTCACGACCAATTCCCGACCCCTTGGTTTTTGGATGAACCCACCAAGTAGAAAGCCATGCGATCTTGTGACTTGCGTTATTTAAAACGATTCGATCAATGTATGCGCCCATATAACCGACAAGTTCGTCATCGATATATGCGAGCAAAAGCACGACGTCGTCGTCGGATGCATACGGATTATTGTAATGAGAGTAAAGTCGATGGCTGCTCACGGCCAAAAAATCCTGCTCCCAAAACGACTGGTCGTCAAGAAGTGCAGGAATATCTTTTTTACAGATTTTTTTGATCTGGTTCATCTTCTGACTTTATACTTTCCGATGATTTTGTTGAATATTTTGTAAAGGTTTTCGCTGACGACAAGTTTCGCCGTTTCCTTGTCGGGATTCTCAAATGAGAATCGCTGGATGATCCTCGGATCAATATCCTGCTTGATTCCCGAATTTCCAAAAATCAGGATGTTCTGATCGTAATCTAATAATTCTTTAATAAGTGCTTTTGATGCCGATTTGTCGGAAAACGGAAACGCAAACATCGAATAGGCAACGCCGAATTTTTCCTTTACCCACTCGATCGACGAAATGATTTCGCGCTTTTGATCTTCAAATGGGATCTGATCGAGCGGCGGATGCGAATACGAGTGTCCGCCGAAATAAAATCCGTCATCGAGCATTTGACGGATGTGGATTTCGGTCATATAAATCGGCTGCTTCTCAACGTATGATCTGATATTCAGCTTTAGCAATTGAGCAATATCGGCGAGTTTGCTTCGGTCGGAGTACGCAATAAAGCGGATCTTTTGCGTAATCTCATTTGGATCAGCGACTTCTAAAAGTGATGCAATCTTCGACTTTACTTCCTGACCGGCATGGGTCAATTCCGATAGTATTAGAGAAATATCGTGCTTGTACAACGTGTCATGGTTCCCGACGTATTTCGGATTGACAAAAAATATTGCGGGAATCTGTCGCTTTTTAAGGATGGGATAAATTTCGGTATATACTTCGAGCAGGCCATCATCAAATGTCAGCAGAAATCCGTTTTCAGGACGTTTTCCCTGAAGGAGTTCCTTCGGGTCGATCGGTTTGTAATGTTTGATCAGAAAGTCGAGGTCACGATTGAACTGAGCCACATTCTTATACCGATACAAATGTTCAATATGTGGAACCGTGTGATTTTTTATCAAATGATAATACGGAAAAATTGACTGCTTTTTAAACGATGCCGACATTTGTGCCGGTGCAAACTTATAAAGTATGTTTTTTACCAATCCCATAATGAAAAAACCCTGATCATCGAATCAAGGTCTTTTGTAAAGGTATTAATTCCTGCAAATCTTTACTGCAGAATCAGTTTTTTATTAATGGTCGTTTCGCCATCAGTCAACTCGAAAAGATAAAGCCCTTTCGCATACGGACTGACATCCAATGTCTCAGAAAACTCCGTGTCTAAGATCATTTGTCCGGTCGCGGAATACATCCGTATTCGTTTCTGGCCGGGTAACCTGGTCGATAGATGTAAAATTTCGTTTGCCGGATTTGGGTATATCGAGAAATCTTTAACATTATGCTCTTCCAGCGCTAATGCCGGCGGATTACAGAGTTCGAAGATCTCTGGAAATGTAAGTTCCCGATCCCAATAGTAGAAATCGTCGATAAAACCCTTAAAATAATCAGGTGGCAATGTCAGATCGCGGTCGTGTCGGCCGATGCAGCCCGGCAGATCCGAATAAACGAGTTCGGCGGCCGAACCTGAATAGACTTTACCGTAATCTTTACAATTGACATAGATGACCATGTCGTTAAAAGATCGTACGATGACGACCATATGGTACCAATTATTCAGGTCGATGACGGTATCAGTGACAATCGTACGGCGGGTTTGCGGATTATATGCGAATGTACCATTGCCATAATTTACGGCTGGCTTACTGGTTTCGGCAGTCGAATTGAACCAAATACCTGTACATCGGTTCTCTTCAAATGAAGTATTGAACACAGTTTGGTCCTGATAACTTGAACTTTCATATTTAACCCAAAAAGAAAATGAGACTGGCAGTTGAGGTTTGAGCTCTGCGAGGTTCGGAAAATTGACATAGTCGTCATTGCCGTCTAGATATATGGCCGAATTGGGGTTTTCGTGGCGATCCTGACCATACGTTCCGCCAAAATTAATCCCATGTCGATTATTTCCGCTGCTGTCGTTCGCATTACCATCAAATTTATAATGAAGAAGCATCCCATCGCTGAGTTGCGCTGATGCCATTGCAGATAAGAGAGTGATTATAATGCAAACCGCTGATTTCATGATAATGAGTAATTTAAAACAAATATATAAGAAAACATCTCATAATTATTCATCTTTTCCACTATTGGTTTATTTTCACAAAATGATTTTGAAGTATAATTATTCAGTCGTAATACCTGCCCACAACGAGGAACAATTCCTGCCGCACCTTCTGGATTCGCTTGCTGCACAAGCATTCCGTCCCACTGAAGCGATCGTAGTTGACGACAATTCAACGGATCGGACATTTGACATCGCCAAAGCATTTGCCGACAAACATTCGTGGATCAAAGTGATCCGCAACGTTTCAGAAGCCCGCAATATGCCCGGCAGCAAAGTGGTCGCGGCATTTAAAAAAGGATTGGCAACATTGACCAAAGATTACGATTTCATCGTTAAACTCGACGCCGATCTGGTTTTGCCTTCCAATTATTTTGAAAAGATCGCTTCAGCTTTTAACGACGATCCTCAAATCGGCATGGCGGGCGGCTTTGCTTCAATCGAAAAAGGCGGCAAATGGGTTCTTGAAAAACTGACCGATGACGACCATATCCGCGGCGCTTTCAAAGCTTACCGAAAGCAATGTTTTGACGACATTGGCGGATTGAAACCGGCGATGGGATGGGACACTGTGGATGAACTGCTCGCAAGATATCACGGCTGGAAAGTAAAAACGATTCCAGGATTGATGGTCAGACATCTCAAACCGACCGGCGCCGTTTACGATAAAGCGGCGCGATTTAAACAGGGAGAAGCCTTTCATTCATTGGGATATGGCTTTTTGATCACTGCAATCGCATCGGCGAAACTTGCAGTGATGAAAAAGAAGCCGGTCCTGTTTCTCGATTATATCCGCGGATATTTCAAAGCATCCGGGAAACCGTTGCTCGTGACGCCCGAACAGGCAGAATTCATCCGCCATTACAGATGGAAAAAAATGAAGCAAAAGCTTTTTTGATCATTGTTTAACGATGCGAAGTGTTTCTTCGCGATTTCCTGCCGCAAGCCTGACAAAATAAATTCCGGATTGACCTGTAAGCTGAACTTCCACGTTTTCTATCGCGGAGTAGAGATCACCTGAAATCTTCCGGCCCGTCGCATCGTAAATGTCAACCGTCAATCCGCCGGAATGATCTGACAAGGTTATGTTCAGCAGTCCGGTTGTTGGATTTGGGATCACTTGCGCGCTCAATTTTCCCACATCAGGAAGCCCGAGGACTTCCGAAGAAACCTTAAATATCCAGTAATCATCCGCGCCGACAACATCATCGGTTTTATCGCCTGATATTCCGGATGTCGATGAGCATGCCATTTTAAATCCGCCGTCAGACGTTGGATACAGATACGGTCCGGATTCGTCGCCACTGCCGCCGAGGCATTTTTGGGCGATGACAGTTCCTGCAGAATTTAATTGCAAAAGCCAGTAATCAAAGGCGCCATTTCCTGCATCGGATTTATCCCCGGAAACCGCTGATTCCGAATATCCTGCAACCATGAAAGTCCCATCGCTGAGTTCCTTGATGTCGCGCAGATAATCGAGAGCACCGCCGCCAATATTGTTCTGCCAGATCAGTGTCCCGTTTGAATCGACTTTAACGACCCAATAATCGTAATTTCCCTGTGAATCTTCTGTTTTGTCGCCCGAAATGTTTGAAAGCGAATATCCGCCGGCAAGAAATCCGCCGTCGGCCGTCCGGATCACCAGCCGCACGCGTGCGCGATCGCGACGCAGCATCGAAGGCAGCGGCAGGTTGGGATGGATGTACGAAGCGGGCGTGATGCCGCGCTCGAGATCGTAGTAGACCTTCGCGAACTCGTCGCTCATCTGCTCGCGGAACTCGCGACCGATCAAGCAGTGGGTGGAGGTGAAGTTGGTGAGCGTGGCGCAGAACTCGACCAGATCGACCTCGCCGCGCTCGCCCCAGCTCGAGACCATGCGGCGCGTCTCGGCCGCGACGATCTCGCCGTAGGTCCGCATGCGCTTGTCCTGCAGCGCAGGGCGGATCATACCGAGCTGCTCGTTCATGCGCTCCGGCGGCGCGTCGTAGACGACGTCCTTGCCGAACACCGGCACCATGATCTTGTAGGCCTCGTTGGGGCTGAGCACCTCGTCGGGCTGGCGGTACATCGCCTCCTGCGCGGCGACGCCGCTGAACAGCACCACGTCCTTGTGGAAGATGCGGAAGCCGCAGATGTCGCCGTGCTCCTGATAGGCGCGCCAGAGCAGCGTCAAGCAGTCGCTCGCGAACTCCACGGCGTGACCGAGCACGGGCAGCGCACCGGACACGACCGGCGG
>CBDUBP010000102.1:0-8269 GCA_965365415.1 uncultured bacterium
AGGCCAAGCCCGGCGTTGCCGCCTGCCAAGCCGCGGCTTTTTTCGCCTCGATAAGGTCTGACAGATCGCTGCGGACTTCACGAACAAGTTTATTGATGTCGGTCTTTTCAAAGATCATGTTGCTGTAATCAGCGGTCGAGTAGGTAAGCAGTGCCTGGATGAGTTTCTGCATCCTGTCGGCCGCTTTATTGATACTTTCAAAATATTCGAGAGACAAATTCGAAATGTTGGCGCGTTCCTTTTCGATTATCCTGCTGTAGAACAATTGGATCTTCCGCAGCGGTTCCTGCAAATCGTGCGATGCGATATAATTAAATGACTCGAGTTCCTTATTGTTCCGCTCGAGTTCGGCATTCTTTTCCTCGAGTATTTTTTCACTGCGCAGCCTGTCGAGCTCGAGTTCGCATCTTTTGGCACCGATCTTTAGCAGCCACGAGATATAATCGGTATCTGTAATTCGCCTGCAATGCCGCACAGACAGTACTCCGATGCAGTTTCCTTTAAGGTCATGCAGTGGATATCCTATATAAGCCTCGATGTTATTCTGAACAGTAAACTCGTCTTCGGGAAACGACTGACTCAGTCCTCCAAGCTGCACAAACGGTTTTCCCTCAATCGTAATTTTGCATGGTGACGTATTCACCGTATACATGCATCCCTCAGAAATCCTGCCGTGTTCTGTGAGTGAAATGCAATTGATATGGCTTCCGCTTTCGGTCTGTACAAGTTCACCGACAGTCACAAAATCCATTTGGGTCTTTCGCGCAACTTCAAGGATCAAAGCATCAAAAAATTCCTTTCCGGTCCGATAAGCAGCGAAACTTTCTGAAAATTCAGATAATATCTGCTGTTCGAGCTCTTTGTTCTTGTTAGCCAAAAGCCTATTCATTGCCTGCAGGTGCAACGCTGCATTTTTCTCCTGCGTAATGTTTTTTGATGTGACGGTCACCGCATCGTGAAACTTCTCAACGGACGCCGTCAGCCATATTTCGCGCGGTCCGATATCGACCATGACTTCATACTGCTGCGGCTGCCCGGTTTCCATACAGCGGACCATCTTTTCAAACACACCATTCTCAAAGATACCGGGATATACATCACTGCATAATTTGCCGATGACATCTTCGGTACGCAAATCGAAATTCGCCGGAACTTCCGGGTTCGAAAGAGAAACAATAAAATCAACAATTTTGTTTTCGCCATTGCGTACCGGCTTGTAGCTTGCGATTCCGTATTTTGTGGAATTAAGTATCGATTTAAGAAAAGCCCGCGTTTCCTCAAGCTCCCGCTCGCGTGTTTGTAAAAGTTCGGTTATTTCCCGATCCGCGCGGATGTCGTGATGATTGCCTTCCTCTTGAAGTGCCTGATTTTTATTGATCTCGGTTTGCATTTGTCATGTGCCTGTTCAAATATACAATTCGTATCGACAAGTGAAATTCACGTAAATATTAAATTTCGGATTTAACATTTTTCGTCTATATTTATAAGTACTTCCATACATTTTTATCATGAAGAAGTTTATCAGGGAGAACAGCCTTTCAATAGTATTTCTGATGCTGTTTCTTGGATCATTGGTTGCACAGGCAATTTTAGGGATGCACCAGCACAATGAGGAATTGATTGAAAAAGGCGGAAGTGCGATGGGCATGTCCGACTACCTGACAAGCGGACATTTTGTTCAGGCAACCTTCGAAAATTGGGAGAGCGAATTTCTTCAAATGGCTTTATTCGTCTGGTTCACGATTTTCCTGCGGCAAAAAGGCTCGTCTGAATCAAAGGGTTTTGACAAGGAAGAGGAAGTCGACCGCGAGCCAAATCCTCGAAAGAAGGATGCACCATGGCCTGTCAGAAAAGGAGGAATCGTGCTAAAAATTTATCAGAACTCATTAACGATCGTACTGTTTATCATGTTTTTCGTGTCCTTCTGGCTTCATTTTGAGGGAAGTCTGTCGGATGAAAATACGATGCGCGCCTTAAAAAAATCGACTTTGATATCGTCGGGAGAGTACATTGCGAGTTCCAGGTTCTGGTTCGAATCTTTCCAAAACTGGCAGAGCGAATTCTTGTCAGTCTTCGCTATCATTTTCCTTTCAATATATCTCAGGCAGAAAGGTTCTTCACAATCGAAACCGGTCGACGCACCACACGATGAAACGGGAGAATGATCATTTGTGCTGTCGCAGAAGTTTGGCAGTATGAATCACGCTTTCGCGGTTTGCCCATCCGAAATGACCCGGAATGACAAAACTCGGATCAGGATACTTCCGGCGAACTTTCCTGACCGATCTCTTCCACTGTGCGGGATCGGCATCGGCGATATTTCCCAAACCTGAATTTTCAGTGCTTTTTATAAAGCATCCGCCGTAGAGGATTTTCTCCTTTTCGAACCATATTACGATATTGTCGCGTGTGTGGCCGGCACCCGGAAAAAAGGTTTCAAAGCGATGATTTCCGACATTGAAAACAGTATCATTTTCAAAATGAAACTCCGCAAGCGCCTCATTATGGCTGAGCGACATTTCATGGGTTAATTTTGAGGTATATGTCCTGACGCCGTGGTTTTTGAAAAAATTAAATCCCGCCGTCCTGTCGTCATGAAAATGCGTTGCAATTGCCATGATTATCGGTTTTTGATGCCTTTTGTAAATGCTGTCCATGAGCGGTGCGCATTGCGTCGTATCCCATGGCGTGTCGAAGAGAACGACTCCGGCATCGGTTACGAGGTACATTCCGTTTGAAGGGAAATTGTATCCATCCAGGTTTTTGTATGTGGTGAAAATGTAGAAATCACCTGTCAGATGTGTGATCCTAAGTAAATCATCAGCCGGTAAACGAAACGGAAATAATGAGATGATGGAAAAAAACACGAATAACTTCATCTGTAAAATTTTTATCGCGGGTCATGGTCAATGCCGGCTTTGATCTTTTCTTCGGCAAGCTGCTTATCGTCCTGATCCGCCTTGATTTCGTTTGCTTCGGCCGCATGCGACAGGGCGAGTTTGATGCTTATCGGAAAATGGTCTGAACCGATGTTATTTTCAACATGCATATCGATCAGTCCAAAGTGCCTGCTGACAAAAAAATGGTCGAGCGGCCATCGAAAAAGCGGGTATTTTGAATGAAATGTACTGTAAAGCCCACGCCCGTGCCGCGGATCGAGAAGGCCACTGGTTTTAAGGAACAATTCGGTGGTATAACTCCACGCCACATCGTTTAGGTCTCCCATGACAACGCACGGAACTTTCTCTTTTTTGACTTGCTTGCCCACTAATAAGATTTCGGCATCGCGGTCGGTACTGTGCTCGTTTTCCTGAGGGACCGGAGGTGTTGGATGCAGTCCGAATATTTTAAGCGGCGTTCCGTAAAAATTAATTTCCGCGACGACCGATGGAACTTCCTTGTCGATCAGGTAGTTTACCTGATGTTTAGTCATAGGAAGCCGGCTGTAAAAGGCAAGTCCGTACGTGTTGTCCTGCGCCACTTCCACATAATGCTCGAATTCTTCCCTTAGCGGTGACATGTTTTCGATCCATCCGCGGTCGACTTCCACCAGGAAAACAATGTCCGGTTTTTTATGACTGACCAGCTCCAGTAGCTTTTGATACTGACGGTTCTCCTGATAAACATTCGAAACGAGAATGCAGATGGATTCCTTTGTCTGTTCCGGGCATTTCCCGATCATCTTCTTTGCGATCGGCGTAAAAGGATAGATCAAAAATGCAAGATGGATCATTGAAGTGGTAAGAGCGCCAACGATCAGCCATTCGATGGTCGATCCATTCGGTATTGCGACCCAGATCCATGCCGCGAGCAACAGCGCTATCAGGACAAATTTTTGAAGCCGTGGGTAATCGAAAATCCTGAATAACCAGTAATCCTTTTTAAGCAGTGGAAGCAAGACCATCGCAAGCATTGATACAGAAAGCGTGTGAAGGGCAATTTTTAAAATTGTCATGCCTGAATTTACAAAATAATATTGATTTAACGACGCGGCGAATCACGCAAACTATTATTTGCCTTTATCTCGCAGATGGCATTTATATAATGCCCGGTCAAATTTCATATTGTAATTTAGAAAGAAAAAACATGATGACTTCTAATCGTCTGGCCCGCTTGAGCCGTATAGCCCGCGCGGGCCTCATTGCAAAAGGAATTGTATACGTGATTTTGGGAATCATCACTTTTATGGCAGCGTTCAGGATTGATGGAAAATCTGTGGGCAATGCCGATAAGGACGCGGTTTTTAGCTTTTTGGGAGAAAGCCCCGGTGGACGGGTCTTGATTGCAGTCGTCGCAGCAGGCCTGGTTTGTTATGCCGTGTGGCGTTTCGTCCAGGCACGTGGTGATGCCGAAAGAAAAGGAACGGGGAAGAAAGGCATCGCCGTAAGGATCAGGTATTTTTTAAGCGGATTGGTTTATGGATCGTTTGCAATACAGGCCGTGCGGATTCTGATCTCGAACAAAAACGAATCAGGTGATTCGATGCAGTCGGCCGCAAGTGAACTCCTGACAAAGCCATTCGGACAAGTGCTGGTCGGCATTGCGGCGCTAATCCTGTTTGGCATTGGCGCATATCAAATATATTATGGGCTGTCCGAAAAGTACAGGAAGCACGTCGACAGTGTTGGCAAGGAACAGGGACGAAAAGTATTATCGTTTGCCGGAAAGATTGGATATGTTGCACGTGGCGCGGTTTGGCTGCTCATTGGCTGGCTTTTTATCAAAGCAGCGATCAACGGAAATTCAAAAGAGGCGGGAGACACATCGAAAGCGTTTGATCTATTATCAAATGAATCTTATGGAATTTACATCCTGGCGGCCATCGCCCTCGGCCTCATCTGTTACGTAACTTTCCACTTTGTCCGTGCACGTTACGAAGAGTTCAATTACTGATCTACCAAAAACCGCCCGCCGTTCGCCCAAAAAAATCAGGCCAGAAACGGTTCCGTCAGTTTATAGCGATACGAAAAAAGCACGAGCCCGACTTTCGATTTGATGTTGAACCGTTCGAAGAGTGCGGTGCGGTATGCTTCGATCGACTTGACGGAAAGCCCCATGATGTCGGCCATCTGATCGTAGGTAAGCTCGCGGTGATCGCAGACGAGTTTGAGGAATTCCATTTCGCGTGCCGTGAGGACCACATCGGTTTTTTTCTTTGAACTGTATAATTCATCGAAGTTGCGCACGCGTTTTAAAATTTCCGAGACATTGTTGTAGCCGATCTTTACGATGTTGTCGATCGCAAATTTAAGATCGTGTGCCGTGCAGTTCTTATGGAGGAATCCACGTGCACCGTAATGGTATGCCGTATCGATGATCTTTTCCTCAAAATGTTGTGTCAGCAGGAGTATTTTGTATTCCTCGTCTAAGTCCTGGAGCTTTTGCAGCACGTCGACGCCGGTCATGTCGGGCATCGAATAGTCGAGGATGAACATATGCGGTTTGCGTTCAAGTGGCAGCGCCGCCATGAATTGCGTCCCGTTCTCGAACTCGTGAGTGACTTTATAATTACCCATTTTTTCGAGCAGTTCCTTTAATCCGTGCCGAACGATCTTGTGGTCGTCGATGATTGCAATTTCGATTTTTTCCATCAGCTGATGTTTTCTGTGAGTGAAACCTGCGTTCCCTTTCCTTTTTCGGATACGATTGCAAATTGGTAATTGATGGCTGCAGCACGCGACATCATGCTCTGGAGACCCAGGGTGTTGTTTTTTACATTGGTGTCGAACCCGTCGCCGTTATCGGTCACGGTCAGCTTAAAATACGGGTCGGTCGCGAGCCTGATGTTGATTTCGGTGGAATTTGAATGTTTGAGTGCATTGTTGATGATTTCCTGGAAAATCCGGTAGATGACGATCTTTTCATCACCGGAAAAATCCTTGTTGCACGATTCGGGCGCTTCAAAGTTGATCTTAACAAGATCGTTTTGCATTCGGTTTATTTCCGCGGCGATCGCATTGACGAAATTTTCCTGCAGCAACAGCTGATTATTGAGTGAATGACTGATCTTACGTATCGTTGCCGCAAGATTCGCAACAGAATCAGATATGGGCTGCAGCTTTCTATCCAGTTCATCGGAATCGTATTTGAGGTTTTCAAGCTGGAAGTTGATGTAAGTAAGCTGTTGTCCCGCGTCGTCGTGCAAATCCTGGGATATCGTATTCAATACCTGTTCCTGGGTTTCGACGATGGCCGAGGTGAGCGACTTCTGGAAATCGATGTCTTTTTGGTAGATGACCCGCGTGTACTCTTTTACTTTTTTGATGTACAGTTTGATGAACAGCGCACAGAACAGGATGATCAGGCAGACGAAGATCAGCACAAGTATGATTCCGACTGCAATTTTATATGTCATACGCGATGCGGCGCTGCCGGTAGATATAAATGTTCAATATTGAATAGTAAATGATATTGACGAAATAGATGATCCAATCCCACATTTTGATTCCCAGTACATTCGTGTAATGGAGTTCAAAATTCTGAAAAGAGAACAGCATGGCCAATCCTACAAAAAATATCACGGGTGCAAAAACGACCAGAAAGCTGTTATCGATGAAAAAGGAAAATTCTTCATTTCGCAGTTTTATGGTGCTGTGATAGAGAAAAATGACGACATATAACAAAGCGCCGAGAACGAATGTTGCAAAATTGAATTTCGATGTTCCTTCGACAAGTGCCAGATTTGTCAATGCAAAGGTCGCAAATGCGATCAGGGCAATGTTTCCCAGCATTTTTCGTCCGGTCACATCACGGAGCAAAACCAACCACAAAATATCATGCAGGATGATACTTATTGTCGTTGTCAGCCTGACGCTTTCGTCCATCAGTTCAAAGATCGAATTTATGATTTCGGTAATTGTGCTCAATAAAAGTATCGACAATAAGACGAAGTGGGTCTTATCGGATTTGTCGAGGCGCGCCCATGCAAAGATCATGGTTAGAAAAACCATGATCTTGATGGGATTGATAACCTCAAAAATTAATAGGGAAAAGGCTGGCACTTGGTTCTTTTGAATAATTATAATATGTGTTTTTGACCTTAAGTACAATCATCTTTTCGCCGGGCGCACCAGGAACTGTTGACGGAAAAAGGACTTCGCCCAAATGAATCCTGCTGTCCGGCCTGAGATTTTGGGTCAGTACAATGCTTTTCAAATATGGGAATGAATAGTTTGAAGCTTCGGGATTAAAATTTGAAATCGAAACATGTATCCTTGATCCGTCCTGAGGGTCCTTTTGAAGTATCACATAACCGCCATAACGATCCGATTCAAATGCACCGGGCTTTAACTTATCAAGTTCGGCTTTCAATTCTGCAATCGTCATCGAAGACTGGAGATTTACTGTTGACAGGTGCGAATTACGCGCCGGTTCCTTTATGCGATGAGACTCTGCAATGAGAGGATAAGAATGAAAGTAATGAACCATGTCGGCATTGTCACTAAGCCATTTAGGAACATTGTTCTCGCCAATCTTGGTTGCGATTGTCTCGAGATCGATGATCGAAATATTAAAGTTCGCATCTTCCCTGCAAATTGCGTATCCATGGTCGTCAATCCACTGCGTCGTCAGCCGTGATTTATCCATTGCAAGCAAACTGTTACCGCAAGCAGGCGGAGCAGGAGAAGCTGCAGTATTACCGGCGATGGTATCCGACTCTGCAACTGAGCCTGTTTCCTTACAGGCGAAAAGAACCGCAGCGGTAAAAAATAGTAAAATAGTTTTCATGATATGTGAAATTTGATTGTGTTGTCAAAGATTTTAATTCGGCGATCAAATCGACTAGGTAAAACCCTAGCAAATTATCGTATTTCCCCTAATTATCATTAGCTAATTTATAAACATCTTTGTTATTCGGTCAATTTATTTTATGTATTTTGTTAAAATCATATAAACGTGTTTATCTTTATGGTTTTCCGTAATAAAATTCATAATCACTCGCATAGATTTACCAACGCCAATCTTTCTAAAATGGAAACTCAAATCGAAAACAGCCCAAAGAAAGCCGAAGCTCTGCGAATTGTTCGGCGACTGCTCCAAAAACGTGTCAATCCCGACAGGATCCGATCAGGCAATGCAAAAACTTACTTTCCCATACTGTTCGACGGCATCGACCGGCGTCCCATTTGCCGCGTCTACTTTAAAAAGAAGATGTATGTCGGAACGATCAGCACGAGGAAAGTCGAAACCATTGTTCAAATTTCCTCACTTGATGACCTAGGCAGATACGCCGCCGATATGGAAATGATCGTATCCAAATATTTGGAGA